>CAJOQF010000229.1 GCA_905236295.1 uncultured Eubacterium sp.
AGAATACGATCAAGGGATGTGCAAGCCTCCCACGCGAGCAGCGTTCTCTGTCACTGACATCAACCGTAAAAAACGATGTAAATTTCTATATTGTCTGTACAAACAGTTTTGACGGTAGTATCGAGAAGGACGGAGAAGATTTCATATCAACATCACGCGCGGACAAGGGTATCGGAACGCAGTCGATTCGAAGCATTGCGGCTTCCCACAGAGGCACCGCGCGCTTTAGATATGATGAACATTTCTTCCATACGGATGTATTTCTTCCCGGAGCAGGGATCAAAAAAGAAGGAAAAGAGGGAACGGTATGATGAAACGATTTGACATCTTAAAAACCATTCAGCTGCTGGTCTTTATCGCAGTGGCGGGAATCTGCGTTGCAACGTTGATTTTTGACGATTCGATCTACAATACGATTGTCTCAAACAAGCGCATGGTGCTGCTGATGATGCTTCTGTGGGCCGCATTGTTTTTTTCGTTTTTCTTTATCTTTCTGGACTTTTCCATGATTGCAAAGCAAAAAAAGAACTTTAATTTGCTGGATTATTCGGCGCACTCTGATCCGCTTGCAAAGATTGCAAACAGAAACGGTGTTGACGAGCTGATCGATAAATATACGGACATTCCGCTGCCGGAAGATGCAGGATGTATCATGTTTGAACTGACCAGTCTGTTTCGGGTTAATCAGGAGTATTCACGCTCGGAAGGAAATAAGCAGATACGGATGTTCTCTATTATTATCAAGATGGCTTCCGTGGATGTGTGCTTTGTCGGAAGAAATGGCGGAAACCGATTCCTTGCGCTATTTGAGGAAGGTGGCGAGGAGGCGATGAACCAATTCCTTGAACGAGTGAAGGAAAAGGTGGATGAATACAACGAAAAAGATGGAAACATTGAAATGACTTATCAATATGGTATCGCCTCTTATGAGCCGGACATGAAGGAAATCTCCAACCTGGTATCCATTTCAAGCCGGAGGTTGGACGCAAAGAAGGAGGAAGCAGGCAATTGATCGAACGTTCCTATCTGGAAGAGGTGGTTGAGCATGCCAGGGCGGGAGATTCGAATGCTTTTGCAGAGCTTTATGCAGCCACTTTCCAGACAATTTATCAAAAAGTGTATCTCATCCTGGATAATGAATATATGACACAGGATGTGATGCTTTATACCTATGTCGATATAAAACGCCGAATCGGCCAGGTGGAACATGCGAAGGATTTTTTTCCGCTGCTGGAGAGCATTGCGCTGGAAAAAGTCAATGAGCAATGTGCGCTCTATGACCGAAAACGGGTAAAAAGCATTGAACCGAAGAGTCGTTTGAGCAAGGCACCGACCATGAGTACGGAGATCGCAGATCAGCTGTTGGAATACATCTTTTTTGCGTCAGATTCCTTTTCAAATGATGTGCCGCTTGCAACACTTTTGACGTATCTGGAATATCGTTCTCAGCGCTTCGTGGTGCAAAGAATTGTCCTGGGGGTGTTGCTGGTAATGATGCTGACGATTCCATACTGGATGCTTTCTCCGGATTTCACGTTGACGGAAACGACTTCAAACAACCTGTTTGCTTATCAGGTAGATATCGAAGGATGGATGGGCATTGATACTGTGACAGCGTCGGTTAATGGCGTTTTTGTTCCGGTTACGCGGGAGGCTGCGCGTACCTATATGATCTATCCGACTGCAAATGGAGAAATGACAGTGATTGTGACCTATGTGAATCACAGGCCCGAGAAACGGATGACTGTGGTGTCAGATGTGGATCGCGCAGCACCAATCATAGACAGTACATCGTTAAATGGCGGGATCTTGACGATTTATGCACATGATGAGGAAAGCAGCATTGATTATAAAAATATTACAGCTTCGGACTCGGATGGAAATACGATTCTTCCCTCGGATTATGATTCAGCTACGGGAGAAATCATTTTTGAGGATTTCCCGGGACGACTGACCATTACGATTCCGGATCTTTTGGGGAATAAGAAGGAACTGACCGTGACGGAATAAAAAGATGAATATGACGGGAGAGAACCGGTTGTGATAGGGACACAGCCGGTTTTTTTTACGGCGCAAACGGTCATACGGGCGATTAAATACCGGCAGAGCGAAAATGCGTGTGACGTTTATGCCAGAAAATTGACGTTTATGCCAAAAGCATTGTAATCCATGGGAAATTCATTATGATAGTGTCTGGTAACACGGATGTTATATATTTATAAATAAAAGGTGATTGTGTTACCTTGAAAGGAGACCAGTAGGTATGAAGAACAATCTGAAACGTTTTCTGGCGTTGTTCCTGGCAGTGATGATGGTTGTGGCAAGTGGCGCAATCACGACAAACCTTGACTTTCAGGCAACCAATGAAAATGAATACACGACAGATCAGGCAACGTCAAGCGGCGACGGCACCGTAACGGAATCCGAAACGGAGGAAGTGACGGATCTGGCAGAAACTGAACTGCCGGAGCAGTCTTTTGAAGAGACGACGGCAAGCGGCACGATCGTAACCGTGGAGGCACCGGAGGGGGCATTCCCGGAAGGTACGACGATGTCGGTAGAGGATTATGTTGATGACAGTATCGAAGAGGCTATCGGCGGCGAAGTAAAGAGCGGCGTGGATATTACTTTTTATGATGCAGACGGAAATGAGATCGAGCCTGAAACAGAAGTTTCCGTGACGATTACACCGGCAGATACGACAATCCTTGAAGAAGAAGGTGTTGAGGTAACACATATCGAGTCAGACGGATCTGAGGAAGAAGTAGAAGCGGATGTGAATTCCGAATCCATCGAGTTTGAGACGGACGCGTTTTCTCCCTATCTGTATGTTCTCGGAGGTGGAGGCAATTCACAGGGGAACGAGGTGACCGTAACGTTTGATGAG
>CAJOQF010000230.1 GCA_905236295.1 uncultured Eubacterium sp.
CAATCAAATGCAACTGATGCATCCTTATTAGATGCGTAATAGTCAACCGCCTCCTGTCCGTAAAGCTTTGAGGTCACTCCACCCTGAAGCGCTTTCACAGTTTCATCAGCTGCCGCATCTCCGACAACACTGGCTGCGTATTTCTTCCATATATCATAATATTCATCTTTGCAGATAGTCTCAAATAATCCTTGATACTCGCCCTGGAGATTGTTTAACAATACATCTTTTGCCTTGTCGCTTCCATCCTCATACTGATCTCCGCTCGCATACAGTTGTGAGGTAGTTCCAATCTGTGTATCGCTTTTCTTTCCATCAATGGTAACATCTGTGGTGCATGAAGTAATTATGCTTCCCTGCGCTCTTCCGGCAACAGTTCCGGGAGTTGTCGCTCCGTCAATGCTTCCCTTTACCGAACAGTTTATAACATTGAAGCGATCCTCCATACCGAAGTAATAAAGTCCTGTTCCGATAAGTCCACCCACATGTGTGGCTTTATTTGCCTTGATTTTCACAGTTACGTTACAGTTCTTTACCGTCGCTGGATCCTGAACCACTCCGTCTCCGTCATCGCCTACACCTGCGTATCCACACAGACCGCCTATTGCATGTCCATTGTTTGCATTTATCGTCACATTCGCTGTATTTCCGATAATCTCATCCATACACTGTAAGCATCCACCGATACCGCCTAAGCCCACCGGTTCATTGCCAGTAGCTGTGACAGTTCCCTTTGCGGTACAGTTTTTCACAGTTCCACCGAATCCCCCGCCGACAATAAGTCCGCCGCACTCTGCCATATCACACTGCTCTATAACTCCTGTTGAGAAATCGTTATCTCCATTTACCGTTACGGTGGTTCCGCTTACACTACATTTATTGATGGTAGCACCCATGCCTCCACCTACAATACCTCCGATACAATTCACTCCACAAACTGTATTCTTTCCACTGAGAGTGATTCCTGTGATCGTTGCTCCGGCTGCGTATCCCACTACATCAGCTGAAACCATGGAATTTGCGGTTCCTTTTGAAGTAACGTTTTTGACCTTCAGGTTTTTAACCGTTCCGGTCACTGTCTCGAAAATTCCGACTCCAACCTCACCTTTTTCCTGTACTACCTTGATGTTTGAAATGGTGTGTCCTTTCCCGTTGAAAGTTCCGGAAAATGCGCCCGACATATCTCCGGTCAACATATCTGTCAATAGAACATTTCCTATGTTGGTGATTGTCTTGTTCTTGGCATTTATATCCTTTACAAGTACATAATGCTTCTTTAATGTCGTCTTATTCTTTCCGATATTTTGAAGCTGCTTTAACGTTTTTATCTTATATGGATTTTTCTTTGTTCCCTTTCCTCCTGCAAAAAGCTTATCTGTTGCAGTCTTTGTAGCTGCCTCCGTAACGAGTTTTCCTGTCGGCATCGCTGCCATGCTTCCAATAGTTACTGTTGCTGCGATTGCTATTGCAGTGACAGGTTTTATCATCTTTAACTGCATAATTTCCTCCCGTATTCAAGTATTTACATTATGTTCAAATAAATTGTTCCAAATTTTTAGAGGGCGATTTTTAATCCGCCCCCCTCTTTTACAGATATTAGTTAGCTTGCAAGAGCTGCTCCAAGACTCTTACAATTCGCGATTGCCTCGTCATTCGGCGCATCATTTGCCAGTACACTGTCGCACACCAGACTTATGCCATCATCTGAGCATCTCTCCTCCCAGTCTCTCATCCACTGGCCGTCTCCCCAACCATAAGAACCGAAAAGTGCAATCTTTTTACCGCCAAGTGAGCCTTCCACCTCTGTAAACATAGGATCGAACTCTGACTCTTCCAGTACCTCAACTCCCATAGACGGACATCCGAATGCAATTCCGTCGAACTCCGAAACTTTGTCCTTGGTAAACTCACTTGCTCCAAATACGGTTACATCTGCCCCGCTCTCCTTTGCGCCTGCCTCGACAGCTTCTGCCATTGCCTGTGTATTTCCTGTTCCGCTCCAATATACTACTGCTACTTTGCTCATGCTAACTTCTTCCTTTCTAAATTCCCTGATTTTACTATTAGTTTTTCAAGAGACGCTCCCTGCTTTATCTTGGTGCTATAATAATCTGTACATCGTTGATATCTCTCAAATACAGTCTTAGCCCTCGCTTCATCGCCATATACCTTCCAGCATCCGACACATTTTACTTCAGCGTTTGGATTCTCCATAAAACACTTCACATCCGACGGCGGATATCCCAGAAACAGTCCTATCTCATGCGGAAAATCCTCATCATTGCAAAGATGTCTCATTAACTGAACCACGCACAGGCTCTCGTTATCACAGCAATAGCCCTTTTCAGACAACAGCTTTGTAACCTCCGGATTGCCGAGATCTCTTTTTAACAAATCCGGGCGATACAGATAAACGAGAGTGTGTGCATCGGATCGCTTTGCGGGAATGGCTCTTATACCCATTTTGGTCAACTTCCTGTTCAAACAATTAATTTCAGCGTATACATCTGACGCAGATTTTCTTTTTATGGAGAAAAGATTTCCTGTTTTTATCCCTGCCAGGGTTGGCGAACAGTATTTTACGACTGATTCTTCAAGCATAAGCGTCTCCTTTAAAACTATGGACAAGATTATTCTAACTTGGTTTGCTATGTGCAATCTAGGTTAGGTACAGCTAACATTATACGACTCTTTTCAAGTTTGTCAACACTAATTTTCTAAAAAGTCTAACTATTTAAGTCTAAGTCAGGCAATATATGCTATAATTACTCATATTAACGTATCAGAAAGGGTTATTATGGGAAATCAGACATCACTTACAAACAAGAACGATAGAATTCTATGGATGGATATTGCCAAGGGTATTGCAATGTTTTTGGTATGCTGGGGACACGAAAATGCCGACCCTATATTTAATAACTGGATCTACTCCTTCCATATGCCGCTGTTTTTTATGCTCTCAGGTATGACTTTCGCCTTCAACAAGGAGACCAAAGTAGGCAAATATATTGTCAAAAAAGCAAAAGGACTTCTTATTCCTTATGTATTTTTAAATATCATTGTCATACCGCTCGCATACATAGATGGCGCAATAGTTCACAAATCAACCCAGAATATAGGTGAATTCCTACTTGGAATAGTCTTTTCACAGCAGCAGAGCGGATTTGTTCTTCCTTCAAACACCACATGGTTTATTGCCACCCTGTTTTTGACAGACCTCGCATTCTTTGCTTTTTGGAAGATATTTAAGAAGGATTACATCATAGTTTTTGTTATTCCGATTGTCACTGCGATTTGTTACCTCACCGGACTTATGAATCCTCCGGGCGGAAGCATCTGGCATGTGAAAACGGTTGCAACATCGATCATTTTCTATCTTGCAGGTTATCTCTTCCTAAAATATATTGCCGCGATTAAGGACTTTCTTAAAAATAAGGCTCTGCACATTCTATTTATATGCGGGCTATTTGCATTGGGAATACTGGTTGAAACTCACAATGATCGCGTCTCAATGATTGCAAACTATTATGCTTTTATGCCGTTTTTCTATGTTGCGGCATTTGCCTCGTCCATCGCTTTTATCTTCTTGATGATGATCCTCAGCGAAAATGCACGAGCGGTAAAGATACTTAAGTTTGCGGATATTGTCGGCAAAAACACCTTACCTTATATCGCTTTCCAGGTTCCGGTCATGAAGATAATGAAAGACTGTGTTCCGTACTTTGCTTCGGAAAATGAGTTGGCGAGAGTGGTAATGTGTTTGATCTTCTATTTCGCGTTTATCCCGGCATCGGTCCTGATTACAAAGATTATCCCCGGCAGGCGCCGAAAAAAAACAAAATAATTGAAAAGAGCGACAGAGTAATATTACTCCATCGCTCTTTTATTTTTCTAAACAATACTTCTGTATCTTCTGCATCTGATGGCGTTAAGTACGGCTATGACCATTACACCAACGTCTGCGAATATCGCAGCCCACATGTTTGCAAAACCGAGTGCTCCAAGCACCATTACTACAATCTTTACCCCGATTGCAAACCAGATGTTTTCGCTTACTATTCGCAGGCACTTCTTTGAAAGCCCTATCGCAACCGATATCTTCTTCGGATCATCATCCATCAATACTATATCAGCTGCTTCAATTGCCGCATCCGATCCCATGGCTCCCATAGCAATTCCTACATCAGCTCTTGAGAGCACCGGAGCGTCATTGATTCCGTCACCGACAAATGCAAGCGTTTCCTTCTTATAGTCCCTCTTCTCAAGGAGTTCCTCAACCTTTTTCACCTTGTCTCCGGGAAGAAGATTGGAATAATATTCATCCAGCCCCAGCTTTGATGCCACATCTTTCGCAACCTGATCGGAATCACCTGTAAGCATCACAAGATTAGAGACACCTATAGATCTAAGCCGCGTTACGGCCTCTTTTGATTCAGGCTTTATCGTATCTGAAATCACGATATGTCCCGCATACTTTCCATCCACGGCAACATGTATCATTGTTCCTGTGTTTTCACAATACTTCCATTCTATGCCCAGGTCATCCATAAACTGATGATTTCCGACACAAATCTCGTGAGTATTTACCACGGCTTTAATTCCGCGTCCGGCCACCTCCTCGACATTCTCTACCAGACAATCATCCTGCTCGTTTGGATAAGCATCCTTTATGGATATAGCAATCGGATGCGAGGAATGCCTTTCAACATGAGCCGCCAGATGAAGCAGTTCATTTTCCGGAATTCCCTCCGGACATATCGCCGACACCACAAATTTTCCGGCTGTAAGCGTGCCCGTCTTATCAAACACAACTGTTTTTGTCTTCGCCAATGCCTCAAAATAGCTCGAACCCTTTACCAAAACGCCCGCCTTTGACGCACCACCTATTCCCGCGAAGAACGAGAGCGGTATGCTTATCACAAGCGCACATGGACAGCTTATTACAAGGAATAACAAAGCTCTGTAGATCCAGTTGCCCCACATCGGATCATTACCGACAATCAATGAAATAACCGGTGGAACAAACGCAAGCGCCATCGCTGCAAACACGACTATAGGAGTATATACCCTTGCAAATTTTGAGATAAACTGCTCGGATCTCGCTTTCTTTGAGCTTGCATCCTCAATAAGGTCAAGAATCTTTGATGCTGTGGACTCATCAAATTCCTTGGTTGTTTTAATCTTGATAACGCGATTCAGGTTGATACATCCTGAGAGTACCTCATCTCCTACCTGCACATCGCGTGGAATAGATTCTCCCGTAAGTGCAGCAGTATCAAGTGTGGAGCCTCCCTCCTCAACGATACCGTCTAACGGAATCTTCTCCCCGGGCTTTACTACTATGATCGAACCAATCTCAACATCATCCGGATCAACTCTTACCAGCGCACCGCTTTCATCATAGACGTTGGCATAATCCGGCCTGATATCCATAAGTTCGGTAATATTCTTTCGACTTTTACCAACTGCATAGGACTGAAACCACTCGCCAAGCTGGTAAAACAGCATTACGGCTATCGCCTCGACATAATCGCCTGAACCCATTATTCCGAGAATTATAGCACCTATTGTCGCAATTGCCATAAGCAGACATTCATCGAAGGGCTGACGGTTTATAACACCCTTGGCAGCCTTTATCAAAATATCATATCCCACTATCAGATACGGGATCATATACACAATAAATCTTAACCATCCTGTAGTCGGGATAAAATACAATATGACCAGTAGTGCTGCAGATATCAGAATGCGTATCAGGTTTTTCTTCTGTTTTTTATTCATAGCATTTAAATAAATACTTCACAGTCAGCCTCTGCTTTTTTGCAGTTAGCTCTTACTGCTTCCATGACGCTTGCGACATCAGCGCCGTCTTCAAAATCCACCTTCATCTTAAGTGCCATAAAGTTTACCGATGCATCACGCACACCTTCTGTTTTCTTGGCTGCGTCCTCCATCTTCTGTGCACATACCGGACAATCAACATCAATCTTATACTTTTTACTCATACTTCCTTACCTCTTTCTTTCATATTTTATGCAAAAGTAATAATATACTACAATTAAGAAGTTGTTTAATTGTTATCTTCAATTTAACACCCGTTTAATTGTTTGTCAATCTTTTTTTCTTTTTATAATAGATTTTATATCATTTGTAATGTTATACTGTATTTGTACCTTATATTCATACCACACAAGGGAGGTTTTGCGATGAATAAAGTTAAAGCACATACTGTTTGGGGCATTCTCGCTCTTATCTGCATGTTAATGGCTGTTTTAAGCGGATTTATGATAACATCAAAACACAAAAAGCCGGCTATTCCCGACTCTGTTGAAGAATAATTTTACTATTAATAAGGGATAATATATGTCTGAAACTCTTTTACATGATCACGGAAATAACAATTTAAACAATCCGGCTATCAAATGCCTGCCGGAAATCGAAGAAATATCTTATGTATCAGATGCAATGAAGCAGTTAGGCGATCCGTCGAGAGCACGCATCTTCTGGCTTCTTTGTCACACCGAGGAATGTGTTATAAACATTGCGGAAATTGTCGGGATGTCAAGTCCTGCCGTTGCCCATCATCTGAAACTGCTAAAAAACGCCGGACTAATACTTAGCCGACGTTCGGGTAAGGAAATGTATTACAAGGCAGCGGACACGGAAATTGTCGATGCCCTTCACCATTCACTTGAAAAGATATTGAAAATATCCTGCCCGGAATACACTATTATTTAATTGTTATTAAGTTGAAAAAGAGGATGCCACAAGCTGGCATCCTCTTTTATTATACATTTTTAAGCCTCTCTTACTTCGTCCTTCGGCTTGTAATTTAAATAGCCGTGCGGTACGAAATGCTTCTTATTCCAGATCTCCTCTGCCTTTGGAGCCCAATCTTTTGCATACTCCTGGCATTTGTCTGTGAGGTGCTCAACTGACTCAGGTGACTGAAGATCAGTACTTTTGGCACCTGTCTCATGAACCATCTTCTTTAACATCTCAGGATTTTCAAGCATCGGACATGGACGAAGATGATTGTCATTGAACGGCTGGTTGTCGCGATAAGCCATAAATAACGGCTGCTTCAAGCACTCAAGCAATGTGTTCTCGCGAATGTTTGCGCCTGAGTAGTGAATAAATACACATGGCTCAGCGTCACCGTTTGCATTGATGTGGAAGTAGTTTCTTCCGCCGGCGATACATCCACCAACGAACTCACCATCATTCTGGAAGTCCATAACGAAGATCGGCTTGCCGTCTTCCATTCCACGTACCTCGCGGATACGATCATGGATATATTCTCTCTGCTCCATTGTAAGCATGAGCTCCGGTGTAGCATCGTTTCCAACCGGCATATAGTGGAAGTACCATGCATAACGGCATCCATGCTCGATAAGCATATCGAAGAACTCGTCTGATGTAACTGCCTCAAAGTTCTTTCTTGTATAGCAAACGCTGGTTCCGAAGAAGAGTCCATACTCCTTCATAAGATCCATTGCATTTAATACCTTCTGGAATACTCCGTCTCCACGTCTGAAGTCGTTTGCCTCCTCAAATCCCTCTACAGAAACTGAGAATGAGAAGTTGCCGACTCTCTGACACTCTTTACAGAACTCTTCATCGATAAGTGTTCCGTTTGTGAATGAGTGGAATGCACAATCATTATGTTTCTCGCAAAGTTTGATAAGATCATCTTTTCTTACGAGTGGCTCTCCGCCGGTGAACATGTAGAAGTAAACTCCAAGTTCCTTACCCTGAGTTACGATAGAGTCCATCTCCTCAAAAGTAAGATTTAATTTATATCCATACTCTGCAGCCCAGCATCCTGTACAACGAAGATTACAAGCACTTGTAGGATCCATGAGGATCAACCATGGAATATTGCACTTGTGCTTTGTACGCATCTCGCGGATAACCTTTGTTCCGTGGAATGCTGCCTGATATCCAAGATTTAATGCTGTCATCTTGGCAACATGAGGATGAACCTCATCAAGCATCTTGTTTACGAAACGCATCCACTTGTGATCCGGGTTCTGTACCATCTTTCTCGCACCTTCATAGGCATCAGCTCTGAACTGATCTCCCATGAATCTCTGAGCAAGATTAATAATCTCTAAAAGTCCTTTTTCTCTGTCTTTATTAACTCTCTTTAAAGCTACGTCTATCGCTTTACTAAAAGCTATTCTTTCTAACGAAGCCGGTATTTTCATGATTCCCTCCCGTTACCTTTTTCTTTCTTTCAAAATTCCTTTTGACCTATTAAAACGCTTCCAAGGAAGCGTGTATCTTGTTACTTTACTCTAATAGAAGCTTTTTGTCAATAAACTTTCTATAAAATAATCGTTTAATGGTTTTTAGATATTGCTTGTATACAGATTTTCACAACTTGTTTTTATTCCTGTGAAAAATCTTTAATCTGTTCGTATATTATATCCATAAGGCGGATTCTTGTCTCCAATCCTGCCCATGCTATATGTGGCGTAATGAACAGTTTTTTGCTGTCTTTTATGCGCAGCAGAGGATTGTCCGGACTCATAGGTTCCTTTTCAAGTACATCCAGCGCAGCAGCGCCTATCTCGTTGTTTTCCAAGGCATCCGCAAGGTCTGACTCATTTACGATTGGACCTCTTCCTACATTAATAAGTATGGATGATTTTTTCATCTTTTTGAATGCATCTTTGTCCATCAATCCCGCAGTGGCATCATTTAACGGCGCGTGCACCGAAACTATATCTGCCCTTTCAAGCATTTCCTCAAACGATACTCTCTCATAATCCGGATTATCGTTCTTTCCCGATGTTGAATAGTAGATTACTTTACATCCGAACGCTTTCGCTATCTTTGCAACATTCTTACCGATAGTCCCAAGTCCAATTATTCCCCACACCTTGCCGTCCAGCTCACTAAACTGTTCCGCAAAATGTGTAAAGCTCGAATCTGCCGCATATTGACCGCTCTTTACATAGTCATCATAATAGCGAAGCTTCTCCATCACATAAAACAGAAGGGCAAATGTATGCTGGGTGACACAGTTGGTTGAATATCCCGCAACATTTCTCCACTCAATATTCCTTGACTCCAGATACGGTTTGTCAAGATTATTGGTACCTGTTGCCGTCACACAGACAAGTTTTAAGTGATTTGCTCTTCCTATAGTGGATTCATTTATCGGAAGCTTGTTTACTATTATCACATCCGCATCGTCAAGTTTATCTTTTACTTCTTCCGATTCGTACATATTATATTTCGTGACTTTGCCGAAATCCTCGAATCTGCTTAGGTCGATATCCTCCCCTATAGACTTATAATCTAAAAAAAATATATTTAATTCTTTCATCATTTATAAGATCTTTCCTAAAAATATAATTAACTTTAAATCTGATCTTCCAATTACCTTTTTATGACAAGTTTGTTGATGGGGATGCCTTCGGCGACAAACTTTTCCTCATATTCTGTCATTACATTTCCCTCACAGAGTTCACTGTCGGAATGAAGATCATACGTACTCATAAGAAGAGACCATTTTGATTCCTCTATTTCTTCCAATGAAAAATCAAACAGTCCCCGGTTGTCGGTCTTAAATTCCACAGTTCCGTCTGGGTCGAGAAACTGATCATATCTCTCCAAAAACTGTCTTGATGTGAGTCTTCTCTTGGCATGTCGATCTTTCGGCCAAGGGTCGGAAAAATTCAGATATATCTTCGCAACCTCTCCTGATTCAAATACATCTGTGATATACTCCGCATCCATTCTGACAAGGATCACATTATCTAACGGCTCTTCTTCCATTTTCTGTAGCGCCCTGAAAAGCACACTCGAATACTTCTCTATACCTATATAGTTTATATCCGGGTAAAGCTTTGCAAGCGTCATTAAAAATTTTCCTTTTCCCATACCCACCTCTATGTGAATGGGATTATCATTGTTGAACAGTTTATGCCATTTTCCTTTATACTCTTCCGGTTCTGTTATGCAATAACGGCTATCCGATATTGCTTCCCTCGATCCCGGAACATTTTTTAATCTCATAAGTAATTAGGTCCTTTTTTTCTTCTTCTCTTATTTTTCTTGCGATAATTGTCTTTTATTATCAGCTCGGTCTTCTTTTTGTAGCGCATAATAAATCTTGATATTATTATAATAACCACTACAATTGCTGCTATTATTATAATTGGAATGACTATTTTCTTTACATCACCTTTTTTTACTTCGGTAGCTGTGTCAGATTCATTGTCAAATTCGTAGGTGTCTACCTTAACCTTATTAGTCACAATATCCGCTGACCCTACTTCATGCTCACCATAGTAGTAATTGATAGTTCCAACGGAATCCCCGCTTGTATTATCAGTATCTGTTTTGGAAGTTATTTCCGAAATCTTTGCCGTTTTAGGGATAATTACTTTTGCATCCTTGTCAATGCTGAGGTAGTCATCCGCTGTTGTAATATCTCCGGTTGATGCTGACTTTTTGCTCGCGGTGAGGTCTGAAACCTTTACCATCTGGTAGTTATCGAAACAAAAATCCAAAAGCTCTTTGGTGTCAATGTAATGAGCCGGAGTGATACAATCCATCACTACACATATGAGAGTCATATCATCTTTTGTGGCGTATGTGACAAGGGTATTGTTTGCCACAGTTGTATATCCGGTTTTACCTCCCACACAGTTATCATATAGATACTGTGTAGTTTTAAGCGGATAGAGCATCTGATGATGGTTATGCATAACCAGTTTATCATGCTTATTTGTCTTAGGAAGGATATACTCCTTTGTACCGCATATTGTTCTGAAAGTCTCATTCTTATACGCTTCTTTAGCTATCAGAGCCATATCTCTGGCACAGGTATAATGATCGTCATCCGGAAGTCCATGCGGGTTTACAAAATGTGTGTTCTTACAACCGAGTTCTTTTGCCTTCTCATTCATCATTTTCGCAAATGAATCGATATCCCCTGCAATATACTCTGCAATTGCATACGCACAGTCATTTGCGGATTCCAGCATAAGAGCATACAGGCAATCTCTGAGAGACAACTGCTCTCCGACATCTCGCAGTATACTTGAACCCTCGGTATCATATACCGCTTTTTCCGAAAAAGTGATCGTGTCATCAAGATTTCCTTTTTCTATAGCAAGCATTGCGGTCATAATCTTTGTAATACTAGCCGGGTATTTCTCTTTAGTTGTATTTTTCTCATAGAGAACAGTTCCCGTCTCAGCGTCTATCACAGTCGCACATTTACTGCTCACATTTCCGGCAGTAGGCCAGTAATCCTTTGCCTGTACAGGTTTAACACCTATACACAATGCCGTGACCATTATAACAGCCACAGAGAATATTGCAAAAAATCTTGATCTTAACATTATTTCCTCCAGTAATCCGTAAAGTTTTTATTCCAGCCCCGGAAATTTTAATTCATGTATCTTACATCTGTTCTCGCGCTGAACACCCCTTGCAAATTCTGCATCCCGCTCGAGGTCGGATCATTCTCCAAAATATGAAGCATTTCATCAATTATCTCGCGTGGTACTGTCTCATCTTTAAAATGCCTGCATCTTCTACGGTTTCGGATCAGTGCTTCAAGCTGCTTTGGTGTAGCATCCTCCGGGTTATCTCGATTTGAGGCTTGCTCTTCTTCAGAGCCAACCTCAGCTCGATTTCGCTTCGCTTCTTCTCGCTGTGGCTTCTCGCCAAATCATAAAATCTTCGATTCCCCTTCCGGATGCTAGCATCCTCCGGGTTATCTCGATTTTATGGCTTGGCTCTGAAGGTTTACATATTTGCAAACAAAGCTGCGATTTCGTCGGCGGATAAAG
>CAJOQF010000231.1 GCA_905236295.1 uncultured Eubacterium sp.
AAATGTTCCACGCTAAAAGTATAATATTTAAAGGAGGAATCATGCATGGATAAAGAGAATAAAACGTATTCAATGAGTATTCGTGTGAGTGAAGAAGAATTAACAAAACTTAAGCAAGCGGCAAGACTTGCAAAATATGCTTCATATAGTGAATTTGTGAGAAGAACAGCTCTTATTGAAGCGGAGACTATAATAGATAACATTGGAGAAAATGAATATGGCAAAAATGAAAAGAGCAGAGTCTAGATGCAGATATCTTGTTAGAGATATTGCGACTCAAAAAGGGTGGGATGTGCGTCATCCACAAAAAGGTGGTCAATTCTTAGAAGAACAAGAAATAGATGACTACTTTAAAGATTCTGGTTTAGAAAAGACAAAACCCGATTTTTTGGTGTGCAAAAATTATCAACCAATTGTAGTTGTTGAAGCTAAAAATGAGAAGAATAAAATAGCTACAGCCATTCAAGAAGCGATGGATTATGCAGATGCAATTAATGAGCATGGGAAATATAAAATAAATATTGCTGTTGGTGTAGCGGGAGAAGAAGATAACGGATATCTATTTGAAACAAAATATTACAATGGAATAGAGTGGGTTGATTTAACAGCTCGTGGATTCAAACTCAGTAGCTTTCCTAGTGTTGGAGAAGTAGACAACGCTTTAATAACTAATAATGGTACAACTGACGTTACTATACCTAAAGTATCGGATTATATTGATACAGCTATTGAGCTTTCATCAATTCTTAGGTCGGCTAAAATAGAACCTTCTTTACGTCCAAAAGTGTTAGGTGCCGTTATCACTGCATTATATCAAGGCGAAATTGATTTAACTAAAGGGAAAGAATTAGATTCTATAAATGAATTAGTTGCTGAAGCCATTAATTCAACGGAGCATTTTGATGATGATAAAAAAGAACAGTTGATTGAAACATTAAAGATGTCGGAGGCAGATTATTCAAGATTA
This sequence comes from uncultured Eubacterium sp., assembly GCA_905236295.1. Taxonomy (GTDB): domain Bacteria; phylum Bacillota; class Clostridia; order Lachnospirales; family Lachnospiraceae; genus Eubacterium_C. Next base: position 968 of record CAJOQF010000231.1, read on the forward strand.
GCGCCTAAGATGGGGAAGATTATTTATATACTTAAGGTGCTAAATATAAAATCTATACTTCAAACAGATACTGACTTTTTAGGTCTTTTGTATGAGGCTTTTATTAGATATGGATATGATAATAATTCATTAGGAATCGTTTTTACGCCAAGACATATTACAAAGTTTTGTGCAGAATTAATTGATGTTACAGCTAAAGATAAGGTTATCGATATAGCTTGTGGTTCTGGTGGTTTCCTCGTTGCTTCTTTTGATAGAATGCTATCGACTTATAAGGAGATGGGAATTCCGTTTAATGTTATAAGAGAGTCTTTGTATGGATTTGACACTAATCCTACAGTTTGGGCGTTAGCTGCATTGAACATGTTTTTTAGAGGTGATGGCAAAAGTAATATAGAAAACGCAAATTGTTTTGAGGCAAGTAGTAGGCTGGCTGTACGAGATAGATTTGATAAGGCGCTGATTAATCCTCCTTTTTCACAGGAAGAAGAGCCAGAGAGAGATTTTATTGATACAGCAATGGATGCATTAAGAACACTCGGCCTGATGGCAGTGGTTGTTAAATCAGGAATATTTGCGGATGACGACAATGCATTATGGAGAAATCAATTCTTAAAGAAACATACTTTATTAGGTATGATTAGTTTACCAGGAGATTTATTTTATCCTACTGCTGTAGATACAACGATTATGATTGCACAAGCTAAAAGACCTCAAGAAAAAAACGATAAAGTTTTCATGGCGAAAATATGGAATGATGGCTATAAAAAGCTGAAAGGTAAGCGAGTTGAAACAGAGGGTTCTCAATTAGATGAAGTTTTGAGTGAATTTAGAAAATATATGAACGGGTATGATACTTCATCTAGCTTAGTTACAGTTATTAGTGGAAAAGAAATAATGAAAGAGGGAGCAGAATTTTGCCCTGAACAATATTTGCCACAGCCATTTTTCCCAGAAGAAGAACAAAAATGTTACCGAAATGATGTTGTAAAATCTATTTTAAGAACTACGGTTGGCGTTGATGAAATAGCTGATGAAGT
>CAJOQF010000232.1 GCA_905236295.1 uncultured Eubacterium sp.
TATCGTGCTCTATGCATACTGGGAGAATGAGACTGATAAGAAGACCAAGACAAAGGTTTCCCTTGTCTCGCAGGTAAAGATCAGCGGCTACTTAAACGGAAACATAAAGTACACCTACAATTCCAAAGGTCTCCTGACAAAGCGTGTCTACAAGCAAAAAGGTGCAAAAGCCGTTACGACAAAGTACAGCTACAACAAAAACAACCTTGTAGAAAAGATCGTTTATAAAAACCCGGCAAGGAACGCAGCAGCTGTAGCCAACTTTAAATACTCCGGAAAGAAGATCAAAAAGATAGTTGTCACAAGAAAAGAAAAGTATCGTGCAAAAACAAAAAACACGATGACCTATACGTATTATTCCGGATCAAAGAGTGACAGACTCAAGAAGACTACATTAAAAACGTCATACTCCAACGGCAAGAAGGCTACGACCGGCGTTACCTACAGCTACAACAGCAAGGGATACGTTAAGAAAGCAACCCCGTCCGTAAAATACAGCTATACTTACAACTACACATACGACAAAAAAGGAATCATTAAAAAGGTAGTAGGAAAAGTAAAATCGACAGATGCCGGAATCGAAAAGAAGTACACTAACAAGTATTCAGGCGGCAAGCTTGTAAAGCAGACTTTCAGGACGAAACATATACATCCAAAAAACTGGAGAATAACGAATCGCGTATACTATGACAAGAAGACGACGCTCAAGTACAGTTACAAGAAAAAGACTGTAAAGACCAAGTACAAAGACACAGTAGACGCACAGCAGAGAGCCCTGATAAATCTCGCTGACAATATTGACGAATATGTTTCAAATACTTTGATCGACAGAACAGTATTTGGATACTACTGGGATTAATAAGAGATGGGCGACCCCGGGGATGGGGTCGCTCATTTGACGTGAAAGAAGAAAGGAAAAAATTATGGGACAATACAGCGTTCGCAGAGCTAAACTCAGCGATATACCGGGAGTGCTCAGACTTCTCGAGCAGGTGGATATGGTTCACCACAATATTCGCCCTGACCTTTTTAAGGGACCGGCTACAAAATACAATGACGAACAGCTTGCGGATATTTTCGGAAATGAAGCGACTCCGGTGTTTGTCTGCGTCGACAGCAATGATGCCGTAAAGGGGCACGCATTTTGCATACTCCGTCAGGCTCTCGATGACAATGTTATGACCGATATACTGACGCTTTACATAGATGATATCTGTGTGGACGAGGAGACCCGCAGGCAGAATATCGGAAAGATGCTCTATGATCGTGTGATAGAGTATGCGCGCTCCCTCAACTGTTACAACGTCACATTAAATGTCTGGGAGGGAAATGACGGTGCAAAGCAGTTTTACGAGAAAAACGGATTTAAGGTTCAAAAGACCGGGATGGAAATTATTCTATGATCACAGACAGGTTAACATGTGGGATACTGGCGCACGTTGATGCCGGCAAGACCACTCTCGCCGAAGCTCTGCTCTACCAAAGCGGAAGCATAAAAAAAGCCGGCAGGGTCGACAAGGGTGATGCATATCTTGATACCGATGAGATAGAAAAGGACAGGGGCATCACGATATTTTCGAAGTGTGCGATATTAAATGCCGGAGATAAAAGAATAACTCTATTGGACACCCCCGGACACGTCGATTTTTCTGCGGAGATGGAGAGGGCGCTTATGGTGATGGACTACGCCATCCTCGTTATAAGCGCGTCTGAGGGTGTTCAAAGTCATACTGTGACTTTAGCAAAGTTGTTGCAGCAATATGAGATACCCACATTTTTGTTTATAAATAAAATGGATCTGCAGGGAGCTGAGCGCGGAGCGATCATGGCGGGATTACAGGAGGAGTTTAACGGTTCATGCGTGGATTTTACCGATGGACTCCCGGAAGAATCCACAGAGCAGATTGCCTTAAGCGACGAGAAGCTCCTTGACCTCTATCTTGCGGGTGAAGTGATAGATAAAGCTGATATCGCAAAAGTTATAAGACAGCGCAAGGTTTTTCCGTGCTTTTTCGGCTCGGCATTAAAGATGGATAAGGTGCAGGAGTTTTTAAATGCGCTTGATGAGTTTTGCATATGCCCGGAGTGCTCGGATGAGTTTGCGGCGAGGGCGTTTAAGATCACCCGGGATGAAAAGAATGCAAGGCTTACCTGGTTAAAGATTACAGGCGGCTCGCTTAAGGTAAAGGATGAGATACAGACATCGGGTCCGGAGAAAGTCAATCAGATAAGGCTTTACAACGGAGAAAAATATGAAGCCGTTGATGAGGCGGTCGCCGGGGAGATATGTGCAGTCACCGGCTTGGACCGGTCAAAGGCAGGAGATGTTTACGGCGATGATGCATTTGGATTTAAATCGGAATTCGGATCCGTCTTATCGTACAGCATCATACCGCCCGATGGTATGAGCGCTGCAGATCTCTACCAGAAGCTGTCTCCGCTTGCGGAGGAGTCTCCGGATCTTGAACTGAAATGGATCGAGGATCTGGCGGAGATCAGGGTAAACCTGATGGGAGAAGTCCAGATTGAAGTGTTAAAGACCTATATCAAAAGACGATTTGGGATAGAGGTCGGATTTGGAACAGGCAGTATTATATACAAGGAGACCATCGAGGAGACTGTTGAGGGAATAGGACATTTTGAGCCGTTACGGCATTATGCAGAGGCACACGTTCTTATCGAGCCGGGGGAGCGAAACAGCGGACTGAAATTTGCGTCAAAGGTGAGTGAGGACGCGCTCGATAAAAACTGGCAGAGGCTTATTCTCACACATCTGATAGAGAGAGAACACAGGGGAGTGCTTACAGGTGCTCCGATAACTGATGTAAAGCTCACCGTGATCGGCGGAAGAGCGCACAACAAGCACACCGAGGGCGGAGATTTCAGAGAGGCTTCATATCGCGCTGTAAGACAGGGGCTAATGAGTGCAAAAAGCGTGCTTCTTGAGCCGTGGTATGAGATAAGACTTGAAGTTCCGACGAGCGCTCTCGGCAGGGCGATACATGACCTTGAGATGAGATCTGCGAGATTTGACGCGCCCGCGCAGGATGCGGATGTTGCGGTTCTGGAGGCGAAGGCACCGGTCGCCTGCATGAGAGATTACGCCACGGAGGTCGCATCATACACGGGAGGAAAGGGAAAGTTAAGCCTTAAACTGTGCGGATATGATGTCTGCCACAATTCTGATGAGGTGATAGCGGAATCCGGATATGACGCAGATTCGGATCTGGCAAATCCGTCCTCTTCGGTCTTTTGCCACAAGGGATCTGCGACCGTCATCCCGTGGGACGAGGTTCCGGAGAACGCGCACGTTCAAAGCGAGTGGGCGAGACAAAAGCGTCAGCTCGAAAAACTTAACGAACAGCAGACCGAGAGAAGACACAGGGCGTCGGATTATAACGGGGAGATGCCGCCGGCTTACTCGGCGGGTGAGAGGGAACTCAAAGAGATCTTTGAGAGGACTTACGGCAAGTCAGACGTAAAGCTCTATCGCACATCGAATGAAAGTCGGGCTGACGAACACTACGATGAGTCTGCAAGGGACAGTTCAAACGACTGGACAAAGCCGGGCAGAAAGACGGTCTCTCCAAAAGACCGATATCTGCTTGTGGACGGATACAATATAATATTTGCGTGGGAGGAGCTTCGCTCGCTCTCCGAGACAAATATCGATTCGGCAAAGGACCGGTTGATGGATGTGCTCTCCAACTATCAGGGATTTAGGGGGATGAAGCTGATACTGGTGTTTGATGCGTACAAGGTAAAAGGAGCGCAGGTCAGTGTCACTCACTACCACAACATAGATGTGGTCTATACCAGGGAAGCACAGACTGCAGATGCATATATTGAGAAGGTAACAAAGGAACTATCAAAGGATAATGACGTGACAGTTGCCACCTCGGACGGGGTTGAGCAGATGATAATATGGGGACACGGCGCAAGGCGAATGTCTGCGACCGAGTTAAAAGAGGAGATAGAAAGAACAAACGAGGAGATGAAAGAATACTACTGAGATGAATGATAATGCATTGAGGATACTCGAATACAATAAGATAATTGATATGCTGTGTGAGTATGCGACCTGTGAGGGAGGCACAAAGCTCTGCAGGGAATTAAAACCGTACACACACTTTGAGAAGATAAATGCGATGCAGCAGGAGACAGAGGATGCATTGTCCCGGATTTTTAAAAAGGGAAGCATTTCTTTCTCCGGAGTGCATGATATAGGTACATCCATAAAACGACTTGAGGTTGGCGGAGTTCTCTCCGGGAGGGAGTTTATCAGGATAAGCTCGCTTTTATCCGTCGCAGCAAGGGCGTATAAATATTCCCGCCCGGACAGACTTGAGACGGGAAGCGATTCTCTTACCGAGATCTTTGACA
>CAJOQF010000233.1 GCA_905236295.1 uncultured Eubacterium sp.
CTCGGCATATCTGAACGGCATTACGGAAACACAGCTCCAGAAGGAGCGAGATGAGGTGCTTCATACTTCGAAGGAGGACATTCGTGCCCTTGCAGACTATGTGGAAGCGATTCTTTCTGACGGATGCCGTTGCACGGTGGGAGATGAAAACGCCATTGAAAGAGAACAGGCAATGTTTGAACATATTCAGACTTTACAATAGTAGAAGGAGCACTATGAGCGAGGAACTTAAATCAGGATTTGTGACATTGATCGGACGTCCGAATGCCGGAAAGTCGACACTGATGAACCATCTGGTCGGGCAGAAGATTGCAATCACATCAAAAAAACCACAGACGACCAGAAACAGGATTCGAAGTGTGTTTACGGATGAACGTGAACAAATCGTATTTGTGGATACGCCGGGGATTACAAATGCCAAAAATAAACTGGGTGAGTACATGGTTGATGCTGCTGAAAAGACAATCAGCGATGTGGATCTGGTATTGTATCTGGTTGAGCCGTCTCCGAAAATCGGTCCGGGAGACCGTCATATCATTGAGACGTTAAAAACGGTCAAGGTACCGGTGGTTCTGGTGATTAATAAGATTGATAAGATCCAGCGAGATGAGGTGCTTTCTGTGATTGATGCCTACAGCAGAGAGATGGAGTTTGACCAGGTGCTGCAGGTCTCGGCGCTGCGTGGGACCTATACGGACGATGTGATCGACACAATCTTTTCCTATCTGCCGGAGGGCCCGATGTACTATGACGTAGAGGCGGTAACGGATATGCCGGAGCGCGCCATTATTGCGGAGCTGATTCGTGAAAAGGCGCTACGTGCATTGGATGATGAGGTACCCCACGGCATTGCGGTTGCGATTGATACGATGAAAAAGCGCAAGAACACAAAGATTATTGACATCGATGCGACAATCGTATGCGAACGCGATTCCCATAAGGGCATCATCATTGGAAAGAAGGGCTCCATGCTCAAAAAAATCGGTTCTCTTGCAAGAGAGGATATTGAAGATATGGTCGGCATGCAGGTAAACTTAAAGCTCTGGGTCAAGGTAAAAAAGGACTGGCGTGATTCCGACTTCCTGATTAAAAACTTCGGATACGACAGATCGGAGTTGTAAGAGGGAGAGCTGATGCAAAAGGAACAGATTTCTGCGACCGGCATTGTTCTTTCGCAGATTCCGATTGGAGATTATGATAAACGCATTACGATTCTGACCAAGGAACTGGGAAAGATCAACGTGTTCGTGCGCGGAGCGAAGCGCCCGAATTCTCCGTACGCTGCTGTCAGCGATCCGTTTGCATTCGGTGAATTTATGCTCTATCCCGGGAAGAATGCCTATAATCTTGCAAAGGTCAACATGACTGAGTATTTTGAGGCGCTTCATCAGGATCTTGAGGCAATCTGGTACGGATCGTATTTTCTTGAGCTTGCGGATTATTATGGTAGAGAAAATGTTGATGCGTCCGAACAATTGAATCTTATTTATATTTCCTTAAAGGCGCTATGCGATGAACGCTTCTGCAATCGGTTGGTTAGGGCGGTCTATGAATGTAAGACGCTGGCTGTAAATGGCGAGCAGCCGGATTTTTACAGCTGTGTGCAGTGCGGAAAAAAGGAAAAGCTGACATGGTTTTTGAGTCGAAGGAATGGCTGCATGTGCTCGCAATGTGCAACGGAACGTCCGGCCGGCGCTGTTTTGGTCGAGGAGAGTGCGCTTTATGCGATGCAGTATGTTGTAAACGCTCCGATCGGAAAAATATTTACGTTTCGCTTAAGCGATGATGCACTTCTTCAATTTGAAGAGGTGATGCGGGACTACTATGCAAAATGGGTGGATCGCAAATTTAAAACACTGAAATTTCTGGAGGATATTTGATGAGAGTGGTCATCAAAATCGGAAAATGGATCTTGAACCTGATCTATCATATATATTTTATTTTTCCGGCGAATGGCCAGATACTGATTGTTTCAAGACAGTCTGATGCACCATCACTGGATATCCGGATGTTGAAAAAGGCGCTTCAGAAGGAGTGCCCGGAACGAAAAGTAAAGGTTTTGTGCCGCTATTCAAAGAGTGCGGCTGAATTAAACCTCGGGTATCTGTTTTATA
>CAJOQF010000234.1 GCA_905236295.1 uncultured Eubacterium sp.
CATGATTGAAATGCAGATGATATCCTCAGGATTCTTGCCGATCTTCTCTGCAAAGTATGACTTGGTAACAGCTCCGAACATACCCTGCGGAGACTTAGCTGTTGAAAGCTGGTCTGTCATCTCCGGATACTGGCTCTTTAAGAAACGCACCCATCCAGGACAGCATGATGTGAACATCGGCCATTGATACTGATCCTTGTGTGTGAATCTGTGAAGGAACTCGTTTCCTTCCTCCATAATAGTGAGGTCGGCAGAGAAGTTCGTATCGAATACATAGTCAAATCCTGCGCGACGAAGAGCTGCAGCCATACGTCTCTCATTTGCGAAATCAGCGTCAAGTCCGAGATCCTCGCCCCATGCTGAACGCGGTGAAGGAGCAGTCTGAACAACGATAACCTTGTCCGGATTCTTCTCCTTGTCGAGAAGGTTTGCGATCTCCATAACGTCGTCTCTTGAGTGAAGAGCGTTAACCGGGCAGTGAGTGATACACTGACCACAGAGTACACACTTAGACTCATTGAACGGAACATTGTCCTTAACACCGACTGTGGTGTTGGCACCTGTACCGATCATATCCCAAACGCCGATACCCTGTACTTTCTCGCAGACCTGTACACAGCGATAGCACTTGATACACTTGTCTTCTTCTCTGATGAGCGGCAAAGACATATCCCACTCATTGATAGGAAGCTTCTTCGGAAGCTCATTGTCTGAACTTACCGCATATTTATTTGCAAGATCCTGCAATGCGCAGTTGATATTTCTCTCGCAGGTCGGACATGAAACGTTATGCTGCGAAAGCATAAGCTTTAAATTCTCACGTCTGCTCTCAACAACACGCGGAGAATTGGTCTTGATATCCATACCTTCCTCTACTACTGTGTTACAAGAAGCAGCGAGTGTCTTGTTGTCGCCGATCTCAACTACACAGATACGGCATGCACCGATATCGCTGTAGTCTTTCATATAACAGAGAGTAGGTATATTGAATCCGGCTTCTTTAGCCGCATCTAAAATTGTAGTGCCCTCTTTAACCTGGAGAGCTTTTCCGTTTATTTTAATATTTACCATTCTAACTCTCGCCCTCCTTTGAACATACCGCAACCATAGTGGTCACATCTTAAGCATCTGTTGGTCTCCTGCTCTGCTTCCTTGTCAGACATAGGCATCTCCATGAGATCGAAGTCCTTATTGCGAACTAGCGGCTCACGCTCTGCCATGTTGACACGACCACACTGAACTCTGTCGCCGAACTTCGGATCAGGAATTTCAACATCAAGCTCGATCTTATGATCAAATCCGAGATAATTGTCAATGTTTCTCGCTGCAACCTTACCTGCTGAGATAGCAAGTATAGCTGTCTTAGGTCCGGATACACAGTCTCCGCCGGCGAATACACCGTCAAGGCCGTCAACCTTTGAGCAAGGCTCTGTGATGAATCTGCCTCTGTCTGCCTTAACCCCTGCCTGGTCGAAGGTCTCCCACTCGATTCCCTGACCTACAGCAACGAGTACGATATCGCAGTCGATCTTAACTTCATCCTTACCTGCTGCAGCCGGAGAAACACGTCCGCCCTTGACAACGCTAGGCATCTGAGGCTCAGCGATAAGAGCTGCCACGTTTCCGTTTGCATCTTTTTCTATACGAAGCGGTGCATGAAGATCCATCATAACAGCGCCCTCGGCAATAGCTCCGTCAACTTCCTCAACGAGGGCTGTCATATCCTCTTTACGACGTCTGTATACGATTCTTACTTCCTCTGCTCCACATCTGATAGCAGAACGTGTACAATCCATAGCAACGTTTCCACCACCGATAACAGCTACCTTTTTGCCCTTGAAGTCCGGAACCTCGCCATCTCCGAGCTTTCCGAGGAACTCTACAGCAGAAAGAACGCCGTTTGCATCCTCTCCGTCGATTCCTACTGATTTGCCCTGGTGAGCACCGATTGATACATAAACTGCATCAAAGTCTTTCATAAGGTTCTTGATCTCCTCCGGAGTGCTGCCGACATTTGAGCCCAACTTAGCCTCTACACCGGTAGAGAGTATGCAATCTATATCCTGACCGATCATATCAGCCGGAAGTCTGTAATCAGGGATTCCGTAAACAAGCATTCCGCCAAGTCTCTTGCGACGCTCAAATACTGTAACCTGATGTCCCATAAGCTGAAGGAAATATGCTGCGGTAAGACCTGAAGGACCACCACCGATAACAGCTACCTTCTTGCCTGTGCTCTCGCCGCAAGCCGGAGCAGCTACCTTTCCTGCCTTCTCAACAGCTGTTCTCTTTATGCCTCTGATGTTGATAGGAGCATCGATGTATGCTCTGCGGCACTGATGCTCACACGGATGCTCACAGATAAGTGCGCATGCAACCGGGAACGGATTGTCTTTTCTGATAACTCTGACTGCGTCAGCGTATCTACCCTCTTTAACAAGGGAAATATATCCAGGAATATCAACATGAGCCGGGCATCCGGCAACGCAAGGGATCGATCTCTCAGCCTTAGCTGTGCAATGATGATACTTGATATGTGCTTTGTAATCATCAGCAAATGTCTCAACACCGCTCAAGACCATTCTGGCTGCAGTCTTTCCAAGTGCGCAATCTGCACTCTCCATAATCTGCTTTGCCTGTTTTTTAATTTCTTCGAGATCCTCCATAGTAGCCTGATGTGCCTTGATCTTGTCGAGCAATCCTGAAATCTGCTCGAGACCTATACGGCATGGCGTACATTTTCCGCAAGTCTGAACCTGTGACATCTTAAGCAAAGCTGCAGTAAGATCTACCGGACACACATCAGACGGTGAAGCCGCTACACGTCTCTCAAGATCTCCGTAGAGAGACTGAACAAGAGCGTCCTTGCGGCTCTGTGATTCAAATGTAAGTCTGCTCAAAATTACATCCCCTTTCTGAACAATAAATTGATAGTTACTTTTTAGTAATTTGGCCTTATTTTCGAAGCAAGCCCGAAAGTATGGTATACTTTCGAGCTCCCTCTGACCAATTGTTATTGTACACTAAAACATACAGTAGCAAAAAGCTAATACTTGTTAGTAGAGTCTAATTTTAGTGTCATTTTTGTAACAATATGCACTAACCAAATAGTAATTACCGCCAAATTTTTACAAATATTTCACAAAGGTTTCAATTGACTAACCGATTTTGTGTATGTTAAATTATACAAAACGAAGTACTGACGAGGAGGGTTCGTCCCAACTTTAAAGGCTGTTGTATATGTATGATTCTTAGAACAACACGCCTTTTGTGCGTGTTTTTTTATACAATCCTTTATTTGTTGTACTAACGACTCACAACCTCAATTCAGTTATTTTGGAAGTTTGATAACATATATTATAAGGAAGGGGAATATGATATGTACAATCCAAAATCACTTAAGGCTGAGGAATTTATTGATGATGCTGAAATACTTGCTTCTCTCCAATATGCCGACGAAAACAAAAACAATATTGAAGTAATTGACGAGATCCTTAAGAAAGCCCGCGAGGCAAAGGGACTCTCCCACCGTGACGCTTCGGTTCTTCTCGCCTGCGAGATCCCGGAAAAGAACGAAGAGATATTTGCACTGGCAAAACAGATCAAAAAAGACTACTACGGCAACAGAATCGTGCTGTTTGCTCCGCTCTATCTCTCAAACTACTGTATAAACGGCTGTGTATACTGCCCATACCACGGAAAAAACAAAACCATTCCGCGTGTAAAGCTCACACAGGAGGAGATCAAAAAAGAGGTTATCGCCCTTCAGGATATGGGACATAAACGTCTTGCGATAGAAGCCGGAGAAGATCCGATAAACAATCCTATCGAATACATCCTCGAGAGCATCAAGACGATCTATTCTATCAAGCACAAAAACGGAGCGATCAGACGTGTAAACGTAAATATCGCTGCCACAACCGTTGAGAACTACCGCAAGCTCGCCGACGCCGGAATCGGAACCTACATACTCTTCCAGGAGACTTACCACAAAGAGTCCTATGAAGAGCTCCATCCGACAGGACCAAAGAGCGACTACGCTTATCATACCGAGGCTATGGATCGCGCTATGGAGGGTGGAATTGACGATGTCGGTCTCGGAGTACTGTTCGGACTCGACAAATACAAATATGAGTTTGCAGGACTTTTGATGCACGCCGAGCATCTCGAGGCTGTTCACGGAGTCGGAC
>CAJOQF010000235.1 GCA_905236295.1 uncultured Eubacterium sp.
AGGAACGGGTAATGCGCTTGTTACAGAGTGCTATAATACCTGTTTTGTTATTGAGGATGAAGGAAAATATTTTATGGTTGATGGTGGTGAAACAAAGAATATCATAGGTCATGATGTAACTTTCTTTGATATTCAATCGACAAAGGCTGATCAATATGGCTTATTCATGAGGCTTTTTGTCTGTATTCAGAGAGGGATATCTTTGATCCGTATGAGAAGCATCACTCTACAGTGAAGGATGCCTGTGAGTTGGCTGAGAAGTTAAATGTAAAGAATTTGTTGTTATACCATACAGAAGACAAAACATATTGAACCGAAAACAAAGATATAGTGAAGAAGGTTCTTTATACTATAACGGAAAGCTTTTCATTCCTGAAGGAGTGGAGCCACCGGCCAGAGAAATCATTGAGCTTCCGGAACTGAAGATATATTATGAAAATTTTGGGACAGGCACAGCAGATAACTGTATTGTTGCGTATGATGACGGGAAAGTAATCGGGGCAGTCTGGACCAGGATCATGAATGAGATGCTTGCACTACTCAAAGAGAAAGGTTATAAGCAAGCGTCTCTTGCTGTGCAGAAAGCAAACTATGATTGTTATTATTACCGGGGCATCACATTCAGGCAAGACAGTTCTTGCTCAGAGGACGCTTACTCTTAAACGGCATAGTCGAACCTATAGAAAAGGTAAAGAAAGACTATGGCTAATACTAATAGTAGGAGTGCGACAATGAAATATACTAAACTCGGGAATTCCGAGCAGTATGTAGGACGCGCAATCAGAGATTTTGCAAAGCGTGAGATGGTTCCATTCTGTGAGGAAGAGAATATCGCCATCACTCCTTATAGCGCATTAGCAAGCGGAAGGCTATCCCGAAAGCCGGGTGAATGAGAGACAAAGAGAGCTGTCGAGGATGCTTATGCGAAGTTTAAGTATGATGTCTCAAAGAAACATGTCTGGACTATGGGTGCACAAAGGTTCTGATTGCAGAAAAAAACAACATTACTATCCCTGGGGTCACTATCTTTTATCGCAGATCTGTTGTAGTATGCAATATGAAGAGTAAGATTATTAAAGGATCCTACAGGATCATACACTAACGGAAATCAGGGAGGGATAGTATGAAATTGAAAGGATATAAGAAAATTATAAAATTGTTGTCTGCCGGTCTGGCAGCGGGGGTTATTATTACCCCGATGCAGGCGTTTGCTACGAACGGAGGATACCTTGATGAAAGCGCCAAGTATACTATCAAGGTGACCTGGAATGTGGATAATCCCTGCAGTTATGATGGGAACGATCTTGACTTACTTACATTTGCCAAAGATGATATCCCCAATTATTCATATGATTACGAAGATGGCTATTATTCTATCAATATTTTTGGGGATCATACTGTAGCAGCGAATCCTGCAAAAGATAAAGGTGAGCATACGGATACATACACAGCTCAAAATCCGCCATGCGCTCTGAGGTACAGGATTGAAGGAGACGGAACACATATCTCCAAGTTCTATGTTACAAAAGTTGAATTACAAACGTTAAATCCGGTTGCAGGAACCGGGCGTCCGACTGATTATGTGTTATTTGACGGCAAGTATGGACTGCAGCTTAAGGATGTGGTCAAGCCGTGGGACGACCCGCATACTGTAAGTGGAGAAATAGAATTTGGCGGAAGTGCACCTATCTTGAAGGACTGGACCAATGATCACGGAAGCCAGAGGTGTAGAGATATTAATTCCTACTCGACGGAGGCATATGGGGGACCGAGAAACGAATATAAACAACCGTTACCGCTCGGCGTTACGGATATTTCCGCACCTGCACAGATAAATGTTCCGACGGACAATAAGGACTCCTCTACGGAGTTTTCAGAAGGCGTTTACTATGATCAGTATGGAGCAAAGTCTCCGGTTCAAAAGGCAACTATCGAAACCGACAGGCAGGATAAAGGGGTAGATGTTACAAATAACGGTGACAAATGGTACATAAAACTCAGTCCTCAGTCAAATGCATCAGAGGATTACACAGTAAAGCTTTCTCAGCATGAAATATATCATGATAATTATAATACTAGCACCGAGTTTACGGTACACACATTTGATTACAACTTCACCTTCCTGGATGAAAACGGTAAAGAGATCGCGAACAGGACGGCGGATTACGGTGAGAGTGTAACTGCGCCCGAGCTTGAGGCAAATGGCAATGTAGCATGGAGCTGTGATGAGTATTCAGACTGGCAGAACACGACTAACGGCCCGCAGAATCGCACGGTCAGAGCAACTGTTACCACAAATGTGCAGGCTGCCAAAGTCTCTGCGAAAGCCGGCAAAAAGAAGATTACCATCAACTGGAGTAAATTCCGGGACAAGGTAAAAAACTCCCGATGTGGAAGAATACAAAATATGTCGAGGTTCAGTGCTCTACAGATTCCGGATTTGCAAAAAATGTGAAGACCAAACTGGTTAAAAAAGGTACGGTAAAAAAGAGCAATGCAAAGACTGTATTGAAAAACTTAAAGACAAAGAAGACTTATTATATCCGTGCCCGTCTCTTTGACGGAAAAGGCACATACTCAAAGTGGAGCAAGACGATCAAAGTAACAACAAAAAAGTAGAGTGTTGATCCTGGCAACAGGACATGCCAAAGAACACATTTGAATATGACCGGCCTTTTTAGTAACTTGTGTTTACAAGATGCGAAAGCAATTGACTGCGTGTCAACTTGGCGATATTATAAAAGTATTGATACACAGTTAAAGGAGAAAAATCATGTCGGTAGAAAATAAAGAGACAATTGACAAAAGAAGAGAGGAAATAATGGATGCCTGCGAAAGGCTGTATGAAACAATGGGTTTTCAGAGCATTAATATAAAAGTTATCAGTACCGAGACCAGCTTTTCCAGACCATCCATTTACAATTATTTTCAGACGAAGGAAGAAATTTTTTTGGGGCTGCTGACCCGTGAATATATGAAATGGAATGACGCTCTCAGGAACATTATCGGAAGAAACGATGATATGGATAAAGATGCCTTGGCAAGAGCAATAGCGAAATGTATGGAAGAGCGGAAAACACTTCTGAAAATTTCTGCTATGAATCTCTATGAGATTGAGGAAAACAGCAGAGCGGAGCTTCTTGTAGAATACAAGAAAGTATTTAAGGATTCCGTAGAACTGTTTGATGAATGTCTGAAAAAACATCTTGGCATGTCAGATCAGAAGAGAGAGCAGATAAGGTATGCATTCTTCCCATATATGTATGGGATATATCCGTACTCATATCCTACAGATAAGCAGATATCGGTAATGGATGAGGTAAAGCTCTCTCATATGGATGTAACAATTAATGAAATGACTTATCAGTTTCTGAAACTGATCTTATGATTGAAGGAAACAGATTCAGTGGCAATGCCTCTGAAGAAGATATCAGAAGCTGGATAGACGGACTTGGATTAGAATAAGGAGAGGTAAAGAGGTATTAGGCTTTACATAAAGCGGATTCGTGGCTTGACACTGCCTGATAGGAGGATGAGAACTTATGGATATTGAAGTATTTACGCAAAGCAGCATCCGTATAAAGGATGGAGAAAAGACAATCTATTGTGATCCTTTCGGTATGAGAGAAGAGCCAAAGGATGCGGATTACATCTTTGTCACGCATGATCATTATGATCACTTTTCGCCAGAGGATATAAAGAAGGTATGCAACGGAAACTCTGTGCTGATTGTTCCGGAAAAAATGCTTTCTAAAGCAAAAGAGGTTTCCGGTCTGGTTGGTAAGGTATGTTCTGTTAAGACCGGTGAGGGTCAGAGCGTGGATGACTTGGAATTTGATGCGATCCCAGCGTATAACAATATGAAACCTTTTCATCCGAAGAGTGCGGGATGGCTTGGTTACATTTTGCATATAGACGGGAAGAAAATCTATGTTGCTGGAGATACGGATATGACAAAAGATAACTGTAGTATGAAATGTGATATCGCGCTGGTGCCGATTGGTGGAAAATTTACGATGGATGCAAAGAAGGCTGCCGAGCTTGTAAACAGTATCAGACCACGGATAGCAATACCTACTCACTATGGCAGCATAGTGGGAAGTTTTGATGCTGAGAAGGTTTTTGCTGCGAATGTGGATAAATCAATTGAGGTAGAAT
>CAJOQF010000236.1 GCA_905236295.1 uncultured Eubacterium sp.
CCTCGAGTGCCAGAAAAAACATGACGCTGAGGCGGAGGCGAGAAGAAGCCAGATCGGTACAGGAGACCGTTCGGAGAAGATAAGAACTTACAACTTCCCGCAGGGACGGGTTACTGACCACAGAATAGGACTTACAGTATATAAACTTGATGCGATAATGAACGGAGATATCCAGGAAATTGTGGATGCCTGCATCGCAGCAGATCAAGCAGCAAAGCTTACCAATATGGACAAATCCGCATAAAAATATGCGCTGTTTATACGAGGAGGAATCATTATGGACAGAGAAGCTCTCATTAAGGGATTGAAAGATGAGATGATGGACGGAGCAAAGTCTTCTGCTTCGGGAAGATACAATTCCGATACGCAGACACTTTTTGCGGAGAAGGATCTTGCAAAGGGCAAAAAGCAGATCCTTATGGATGTGAACGATTACAACGACATAATCCTTGGAAAGATAAACTTTATTGTGACCAAGGATCTCGGAGTCAAGTTGGACGAGACGATCGCTATCGTAGAGGTGGATGGTCTCAAGCCGACCCAGAGAATGACAGTAAAACAGGTTAGCAACATATATCGCGGTGAGCATATGCAGCCGGGATACTGTGTTATGGGCTGGAAATAAAAACTACAAAAAAGGGAGATATGAAATGAAAGGCAACGTTTTTAAAAAGCTGATGGCGCTTGTTGTCGCATCGGCTGTTTTTTGTGCACCGGCAACGGCGGCGATCGCTAAAGATTTAACTGCAGTGAATGATACTGCGATAGTGTCAAGTTTCGGACAGGATGATCCTGTAAACGAGGATATTGTTGAGACTGATTATAAGGGAATACATGCAAGTTCACTTTATTCATCAAACTCTACTATTACAAAGATAGACCAGATTGAAGCTAAAAAGGATACCGTAACGATCGGTTGGAATGATACAACAGCCACCGCAGGTTCAGCATACTATATACATGTCACGGCATACTACGGAGCAAGTCAGATATACAAGAAAGATGACAGCGCTAATGGCGCAAGCTCATATACTCTTTATAATCTGCCTCAGGGAGCAAGTGTTTCTGTGACGGTTTATCGTGACAGTGATTACAGCAACAACTATGCTTCGTACAATAATGCACAGACTCTGCCGACCAAGGTGAGTCCTTCCGCAACCGGTCCGTGGTACGTATTCGGAGGAGGGGATAAGCTGGCTCTTAACTGGGGCTACGATAATGATGCAAATTATTATAATGATGGCACCTGCGTACAGCTTTATAACAAGGCGGGCAAGAAGATTGCAACCTATTACTCCAACAAAGCCGGATACAGCTTCAGACCGGCGGCCGCAAAGTCTACAACAAAACCATATAAAGTTGTTTTGAGACATTATTTCGAGACAGCCGGCGGTAAAAAGTATTTCGGAGAGAAGAGAGTGATCTACTGCGTTCCGGATGCAAAGATCACATCAAAGAAAAGCGATATCCATTTCCACAAGATCAATCTGAAATGGAAGAAGGTAAGCGGAGCTTCAAAGTACACCGTATATGCAGCAAAGAGCAAGGATTATACGGTAAACGGAAGCAGTCTTAAGTTTAAAAAGGTAGGAACTACGAAAAAGACTTCTTTCGCTTTTAAAAAGCTCTCAGGAAGCACAATCAGTACAAACAAAGCTTATTACTATGTCTATGTTGTTCCGAGCGTAAAGATGGATAAAAAAACACGCAAGTCAAACCGACTTCACGGTGCATATTTCCATATGTACGCCTATTAAAGAACATCGGAATTTTAACAGAATATAGTTGATTTATTAACAGTTTTTATTGCACAAAGCCCAATAAATATAGTAAAATATTAACCGGTAGGTGGTGTATCCGCTTACCGGTGTTTTTGTTTTATATATTGGCAAGTGGGCAAAATGACACCAAGCTAGATTCAAGGAGGGAAAAGTCTATGAAAAAATTGTCCGCAAAGATTACGGCTGTTATCCTTATAGTCGTGATCGCAGGTATGGTAGCACTTTTTGCACTAACCGAAA
>CAJOQF010000237.1 GCA_905236295.1 uncultured Eubacterium sp.
TCTATAGCCTTCTATACAAAATGGTGGTCAGTTTATACTGACCACCAAAAAAATTAAAAAAATTACACACTTTACTTGACAGTCTCTCATAAAAGAATAATTTCAAATTATAAAGTATTATCAAGCATAATAATTGGGATAATGATACTTTTATTCTCATCAGCATTCAGCTATAGAATAGTTTCATTGTTATTCGGAATAATAGATTCAGGTTTTTTGTATTCGGTCGCATATTACTTTGTAAATCTCATATCGGTGTTTATATGCATTTTTTTGTGGAAGAGATTTGTTTTGTGTTGCACCTGGAAAGACATTTTTTTGGGAAATCCATTGCCAAATAGAAAATGGATCTTGATAGCTATAATCATTCCAATAATAATTATATGTTTTTATTTTTTGTTTGTTCCAGGATCATTTAAAATTGGGAGTATAGATTCTGGAGCTGTTTTTCAAAGAACAGTAGGTACAGTTATTGATGTTTGCTTTGTATACAGTGTGATCTTTGGGGGAATGATCTTAAGTCGGTTAATCAGTGTTTTAAAATGGCAGACAGCGGTTATTAGCTCGGCATTAATCTACACAGGATATATAGTATTTCATAATGTTGGTTTTAATATTGAAGGCAGACTGCTTTTCTTAGTGATGCTGGGTAGTTTTATTGAAGGAGTCTCTATGGCGCTAGTTACTGTAAGTACGGGGTCGATATGGTCTTCGCTAGTAATACTTGGCATTTATAATATAGTGATTGCAGATGGCGCTGTTATAAATATTTCACTGGAAGAACCTTATGAATCTATGTTTGCGTATATCCTTGAACCGGGCAACGTGTTCATTGTGGGTACTGAAATGTTAAACACTGTAGAAGTTGCACTTCCTTCAATGATCGGATTTGCGGTAATTGCATTTATAGCGCTGTATCTTATAAGAAAAGAGAGGAGAGCTTTAAAAAGCGATGTTTAACAGAAAAGGACTCACCTTTAAACTCTCCAAAAGACTGCTTGCGGGATTGGGCGCGGGCGTGTTTGTGATGCTTTTTTTATATCTTGGAGGAGCAACGGCACTTTATAATGACTTGTATCAGCATATATTCGGTAAATGGGAGGATTCATATATTGAAAAACTTCAGGAATATGTGATGGATAACAATATTGCGGCTGATGATACCGAAGCTCTAAAAAAATGGGCAGAGGATAACGGCATTAACAGACTTATCGTGACGCGAGATGATGAGTTGCTTATAGATACCGCATACTGGGGAGTTGTACGGTTTGGAGCGGTGGAGCTTTATGAGAGTAATGGCGGAGTATATCCTGCAGTGAATTTTTCTGATGGGGAAGCATATGTAAGTCTCAGCCAGATGAACACAGCAATCTATTATCTTGTGGCACTTGGCATATCTGTAATCTGCGGAGTTGCGACATGTCTTGCGATATTTGCAGGCGGAGTGAGGGAGAGTATAAGGTATATTCAGACTCTTGAGAGAGAAGTCGATGTGATCACTGGTGGTGATCTTGATGGACAGCTCACGATCAAAGGGGAAGATGAGATCGCTTCTCTTGCTTCGGGCCTGAAAACTATGAGGAATACAATAAAGGATGACAAACAGCGAGAGGCGGATTTAAAGGATGCCCAAAACGAACTGGTGCGGGGGCTTGCGCATGATCTGAAAACTCCGCTTACAGGCCTGATAACCTATTCCGGTGTGATGAAGAATCGGCTAAAGAAAGGCGAGCTTAAGGAGGAAGATATTGAAAGCACGGAAAAAAAGCTGTTTCAGATAAACGAAATGGCGGACGAGCTGTTTGAATTCTTCCTTGCAAATACACAGAACGTAAATCATGAGATGGAAACGGATAACGCGGAATACCTGCTGGGAGAGCAGTTATCTTCGTTTATAAGTTCGCTGACTCATTTCGGTTACAATATTGATGAGCGCGGGATAGAGTGGAGAGACGTAAATATATCTGTAAACTATGATTACCTGATGAGAATATTTGACAATGCTCTCTCAAATATAGAAAAGTACGCTGACGTCAAAAAGGATATATCAATATCCGTGGTCTATGATAAAGACAGTGTCGGTATCGTTCTGGCAAATTATATTGCGAAATATGAAAAGACCGTAAAAGGTAACCGAATAGGGCTTGTAAACATAAGGCTTATGATGGGACAGATGAACGGAAGAGCCGAGCATGAGAATGACGGGGAGAGGTTTAAGCTTATGCTGTGGTTTCCGAAGGTGAAGCAATGAAAAAAGTAATGATAATTGAAGATGACAATTTAATCAGGTCTAACGTTGGGATGATGCTTAGGGCGTCGGATTATGATGTCGTTGAAGCTCCAAATGGGGAAGAGGCGCTTGAATCCTTTTCGGGAGATATAGACATTGTTCTGCTTGATGTTATGATGCCGGGTATGGACGGTTTCGAGGTGTGCAGACGCATACGCGAGTTGTCAAATGTTCCGATATTGTTTTTGACAGCCAAAACGGAAGAAACTGACAAGATAAGCGGACTTGCTGCAGGCGGAGATGACTATCTTGTAAAGCCGTTTTCCTATAATGAGCTGCTGGCGAGGATCAGCGCCTTGTTGAGGCGAAGGAATATCTATGATGCGCCGGTTGGTGAAAACGGTTCTAAAAACGAATGGATAGAGGTGGACGGGCTTAGGATCCACAGAGAGCGTAATGCGGTTTATCGGGGAGAAGAAGTGGTAAGTCTCACCGGGACGGAATATGAGATACTGAATCTTTTGGCAAACAATCCCGGAAAGATTTTTTCAAATGAAAGCATTTATGAGAGTATATGGGGCGAATCCTCAGATCTCTTGGCAAAAAACAGCGTGATGGTTCATATAAGAAGGCTGCGCTGCAAGATAGAGGAGGATCCCAAAGCCCCAAGATTTGTCCTTACCGTGTGGGGAAAGGGTTATAAGTTCGTGGAAAGATGGTAAGAAAAAAATCAGCCCCTTTTAATATAATGGGGAAAAGTGATATCATACATTTTATAGACTACATCATGAAAGATAGTGTAAAGTCCGCTATGGAAAAATGAGCCAAAGAAAAAAGGCTCTAAAGAACCTTGAAAATGTAGATATTGATACCGAAAA
>CAJOQF010000238.1 GCA_905236295.1 uncultured Eubacterium sp.
AACGTTTCAAATCGTCCCGACCTTTGTGAGTACCAGTGCAACGGCGCGATGCCGCTTGCAAAAAAAGAACATAAAGCACCGATAGAGATAGCCGGGGCGGTAGCAGATAAGCTTACCGCCTCATCTGTGTTTGAAAAGGCAGAGGCGGTTAAACCGGGATTCTTAAACCTTGATCTTGCGCCTGAGTTTGTGGCAGGCTATGTCAGGGAAATGCTTGAAAACGACAAATTCGGTTTTGAGCCGTCCGTTAAGCCGGGAAAGATAATGATCGATTACGGCGGACCAAATGTGGCTAAGCCGCTCCATGTAGGTCATCTTCGCTCTGCGATCATCGGTGAGAGCGTTAAGCGTTTGTTGAAGTTCGCAGGTCATGAGGTGATAGGAGACGTACATCTCGGCGATTGGGGCCTTCAGATGGGTCTTATCATTACCGAATTAAGAGAGAGAAAGCCGGAGCTTATATATTTTGATGAGAGTTTTGAGGGAGAGTATCCGGATGAGGCTCCGTTTACCATAGCTGAGCTTGAGGAAATCTATCCTACGGCTTCCGCGAAGTCAAAAGAGGATGAAGAGTACAAAAAGAGAGCTCTTATTGCGACGAAGGAAGTTCAAAGCGGAAGGAGAGGATACAGGGCACTCTTGGAACATATTCTGAGTGTTTCCGTTACCGATCTTAAGAAGAATTATGAGCGACTTGGAGTATCTTTTGAGCTTTGGAAGGGTGAGTCTGATGCACAGGAGTATATTCCGGATATGGTTGAGAACATGAAAGCCAAAGGGTTCGCATATGAGAGCGAGGGAGCTTTGGTTGTCGACGTGAGCGAGGAATCGGATTCAAAGGAAGTGCCTCCGTGTATCATCCTCAAATCAGACGGATCTGCGCTCTATTCGACCACCGATCTCGCCACGCTCATCTGGAGAATGAAAGATTACAACCCGGATCATGTGATATATGTAGTGGACAAGAGACAGCAGCTTCATTTTACGCAGTTATTCAGATGTGCTAAGAAGACAGGTATAGTCTCAGATGACACTAAGCTTACCTTCCTCGGCTTTGGAACCATGAATGGCAAGGATGGCAAGCCGTTTAAGACGAGAGAGGGAGGCGTTATGCGTCTTGAGATGCTGCTCGATGACACCGATGCAAAGATGCTTGAAAAAATCGTTGAAAGCGGTAAGGTTGAGCAGGATATGGTTGAAGAGACCGCAAAGAAGATTGCGCTTGCCGCCATAAAATACGGCGATCTATCAAACCAGGCATCAAAGGATTATGTGTTTGACCTCGATAGATTTACTTCATTTGAGGGCAATACGGGACCGTACATCCTCTATACTATTGTAAGAATAAAATCAATAATAAGAAAATACACAGATCAGTTTAAAAAGACTGATGGATTTAAGCTGCTTGCGCCAAACTCTGACAGCGAGAAGAAGCTTATGATGGAGATGGCGAGATTCTCCGACGTGATGGAAGGTGTTTGTGCAGAGCTTGCCCCGCACAAGCTTTGCGCATATCTCTATGATCTGTCAGACGCATTCAATCATTTCTACCATGAGACTCCTATTATAAGCGAGGAGGACGAGGGCAGGAGAGAATCTTACATTGCGCTTCTGTTGGGGCTTAAATCCCTTATGGAGACAGCGATCGATCTACTTGGATTTGAAGCGCCGGAGCAGATGTAGAGCGTTATCTCGGTCGGATTTTTGAAAAATATTAAAAAAATTCAAATTAAGTGTTGACACGGGCTTGGGTTTAGTGTAAAGTTAATCAAGTCCGCAAGACATGGGATCTTAGCTCAGCTGGGAGAGCATCTGCCTTACAAGCAGAGGGTCACAGGTTCGAGCCCTGTAGGTCCCATTTTTTCTCTGTAGATTTCTACAGAGAAGTATATATGGCGAGATAGCTCAGCTGGCTAGAGCATACGGTTCATACCCGTAGTGTCGAGGGTTCAAGTCCCCCTCTCGCTACTTGAATAAAGAGACTGTCGCAAGAGCGGCAGTTCTTTTTTTGCCTCACTGTCTTGTCAGCTGTAAAGAGATGTGATATACTCCTGTCTATCACACAAAAAAGACGCCTTAGATATTCCGGGTATGCTTTAAATCTGTTACAGCGGGCAGGGATAGCGGCGATCAATAGGTAAAGAGGTATTTATGGTAGAAGAGATAAAAAAGTTAAAGAAAGAAAAGAATGCGATAATACTTGCGCATTACTATGTAAACGGTGATATACAGGACGTGGCAGACTATGTTGGCGATTCATTTTACCTTAGCAAGGTTGCAGCAAAGAATGATGCCGATATGATAGTTTTTGCGGGAGTGTCATTTATGGGTGAGAGTGCAAAAATCCTCTCTCCGGACAAGAAGGTCTGCATGGCTGAGGAAACTGCCGATTGTCCGATGGCACATATGGTAACGGTAGATGAGATAAACAAGGTGAGAAGTCAGTATGACGACCTTGCGGTTGTCTGTTATATCAATTCGACAGCCGAGATCAAGACAGCTTCCGATGTATGCGTTACCAGCGCAAATGCGGTCAATATTGTAAAGAAGCTTCCTCAGAAGAACATTTACTTTATCCCGGACAAAAATCTTGGTCATTATGTTTCGCTTCAGGTTCCTGAAAAGAATTTTATTTTCTGCGAGGGATTCTGCCCGATACACAATGATGTGACTACGGATATGGTAAAGAGGGCAAAGGAAGCGCATCCAAATGCAAAATTTGCAGTACATCCTGAGTGCCGTCCGGAGATACTTGAGATAGCAGACTTTATCGGAAGTACATCAGGTATTATCAAGTTCTGTCAGGAGACGGATGCCGATGAGGTTATTATCGGAACTGTTACCGGCGTTTATCACCAGATACTCAAGGCTGTTCCGGACAAGAAGCTTATCGGACTTGAGCCGGAGCTTCGTTGTAAGAATATGGGCAAGATCACACTGGAAAACGTCAGAGATGCACTTAAATTTGAGGAGGGTGAGATGTTTGTTGACGACGAAGTCAGAACAAAGTCACTTATCCCGCTCGATAAAATGCTTGAGCTTGGTTAAGACAAAAGATGCCTTGTTTATGAGGGCAATGGGGTAGAATATGAATACGGATATTCTTATAGTAGGAAGCGGTTGTTCAGGGCTGTTTTGCGCATTGAACCTTCCGAAAGACAAGAAAATTACAATAATTACAAAGGCCGGTGTCGAGGAGAATGATTCTTTTCTGGCACAGGGTGGTATATGCATGCTCAACGGCGACGAGGACTATGATGAGTATTTTGAGGATACTTTAAGAGCCGGACATTATGAGAATGACAAGAAATCGGTAGAGATAATGATCCGTTCATCGAATGAGATCATAGCGGACCTTGAGAGATTCGGAGTGTGCTTTACCAAAAATAAAGACGGTGAGTTTGTTTTCACCAGAGAGGGTGCTCACAGAAGCCACAGAATTCTCTTTCACAAGGATATTACCGGAAAAGAGATAACATCAAAGCTTTTGGCTGCAGCACAAAAACGCGATAATATCACTATACTTGAGCACATGACCATGGTGGACATCCTTGCGGATGACATGTGTTACGGTATCGTTGCCAGGGATGAAAAGGGTGAGCTTATCACGATAAAGGCTCGCTATACTGTTCTGGCAAGCGGCGGTATAGGTGGAATATATGAGCATTCAACAAATTACAGACACCTGACCGGAGATGCGATCGCAATTGCGATAAAACATAAAATAGAGTTAAAAAATATTGATTATGTGCAGATCCACCCGACCACATTTTACACGGAGAATTCCGAAGAGAGAAGTTTCTTGATTTCGGAGTCCGTGAGAGGGGAGGGAGCTCATCTATTCGGAGCCCATATGGAGAGATTCGCCAATGAGCTTCTTCCGCGTGACGAACTCACCAAGGAGATAAAGATCCAGATGAATCAGGATAAAAGACCTTATGTCTGGCTTTCGATGGCTCCTGTCGGTGAGGAGGAGTTAAAGAATCATTTTCCGAATATTGTTCAGTATTGCAAAGAACATGGATATGACGTTATGAAGGATCCGATTCCGGTTGTCCCGGCACAGCATTACTTTATGGGAGGCATCAAGGTCAATCATGAGAGCCGTACTTCTATGGAAAGACTCTATGCTATCGGAGAGACGGCATGCAACGGAGTGCACGGTAAGAATCGACTTGCCAGCAACTCGCTCTTGGAAAGTCTCGTGTTTGCAAAACGCGCAGCGAAGGATATGATTGCCGCCGGAGATGTGGATATAAGAGAGGATGCTGACAGTCTCGTCGATATGTCGGATTACAGAGACGAAAAAGCTCTTCAGGATGAATACAAGAAACTCGTTTGGGATGAGATTGAAAGGAGTAAAAATGTTCGATAGATTTTCCGGAAAGATAAATGCGGATGAACTGATAATGTCAGCTTTGAGGGAAGATATTTCCGGGGAGGATGTAAGCACAAACTCCGTGGTCAGAGAAGATACTCCCGGAAGAGTAGAGCTTATCTGTAAGCAGGATGGTGTGATCTGCGGCCTTGAGGTGTTCAAGAGAACATTCACACTCTTGGATGAAAATACAAAGTTTGAAGAGTTCGTAAAAGACGGAGACAGGGTAAAAGCCGGAGACCTTATGATGAGGATAGAGGG
>CAJOQF010000239.1 GCA_905236295.1 uncultured Eubacterium sp.
TGAGGCGCTAGAGGCGATAGCGGAGGAATATGCAAAAATTTCGATAAATAATAAGAATAACGAAAAATCACCTAATTGGAAGGAGGAGGCGCAAACAAATCTTTTCAAGAGAAAAAGAGCAGCTGAGCTTGCCAAATTATTAAAGACGAGGATTGTTTTTAATGAAGCTGAAGGGGCATCCTATAAAGAAAAACTGCTGTACCTTCTGGCTAAGGAAGAGGGACGTAGGGCGATACACACCGCTTTGATAGCAAACCGAAAATGTAAGATAGGGTCAAATATGATGGATATAATCGTATGCGGTGCGATTCCGCCATATAATGATCTGTTAGCAGGAAAATTGGTCAGCTTACTTGCATGCTCACCAGTAGTTATTAGGGATTATACAGAAAGGTATAGCAAGCAGGTGAGCGAAATCGCTTCACGTATGAAGGGAGAAAAGGTTGTTAGAGATAGCAGACTGGTTTATCTGGGAACTACTAGCTTATATGCTTCAGGAAGCAGTCAATATAATAGAATAAAGGCACCAATAGGTGATGGTGGATTAATAGAATTTCGAAAAATGGGAATAACGGAAGGCTATGGAACAGTGTTCTTTTCAAAGGAGACAACAAATCTTTTTTCCAAACTGTTAGAAATACAGGATGGGGGAAAGAAGATAAATCACGTATTCGGAGAAGGAACGAGTCCGAGATTTCGATTAATTAGCAGAGGCTTAAGTACAATTGGAATTAAGGCGGATGCTTTTTTAAAGCATTATTCGCCAAGAATTGTATATTCAATAAACTTGGCAAAAAATACCAATGAATATCTTTTTGGAATCGAAAACGAGGTCGATTATGGCTTTGATATCGAAAACGAGGCTGATGTTAATCAAAGAACCCAAGAATTGATAGATTATTGGTATGATAGATGGCTCAGAACAAGGCTGACGACAATAGATATAGATGATAGATTAAATCGGTTTGATATTAACAGGCTACTGCTGGGAAATCTGTAAAGCGAGGTGATACGATGTCAAGATTAGAATTTGTAAGAAAGCTGTATAACGGAAGAAATTGTTATTCTGATCATATGTCAGATGCGGAAATAAATCTGATACATCTTTCTTCAGGTGTAGAGGATATCATAAGCGAAATGCTGAAGAAGGATAAGCTTGTATTTTTAACAGGAAATCCTGGGGACGGTAAGACATTTATTATAAAAGCCCTGAGTGAGGTAATTAATCGTCAAGCAGTTTATGTGGAAACCGATCTTAATAATGTACGAGATTACTCTCCGGTAGTATCTAAGATTATACAGTGTTATGAAGAAAAGAAGCCGGCCATTATTGCGGTGAATGAATATCCATTTATTCAGCTATGCAAGGAAATAAGGCTTCAATCTCAAAGAATATATGATGAGATACAGGAATCTAAGAAAAATGCAATTGCATATAATACCTCACAGCCGTTAACCAGCAGAGTAGCTGTAGTAGATCTTAATGAAAGGAATTTGTTGGGAACGGATTATGAGATCATGACTCTGCTCATTGACAGAATAATTGAATTACTCAACGAGGATGAATTAACGGATAAATATCTAAAAAGAAATATCCGTGCGATGTCCGAGAATAATGTCAAAAACCAAATCACTGCGATTCTTCATTTGGCTGCAGCAGAATGTGAGCATTTTGCTATGAGGGATATATTGGGTGCCGTAGCTTATATGTTTACTGCCTGCACAATGGATGAGTCAGAAGGAGTGCCTTATTATACGGCTATCTTTGAGGGGACAAACGATCTTTTATTGAGAGTGCAGCAGTATGATCCTATTTATCTGACAAATCCCGAGCTTGATGAGAAACTGTGGAATGGTGAGATATCGGAAGGCTGGATAATAGATGTACCAGAAAAATATCCTAAGGATTATTCGGATGTTGAAGAAGCTGTTGAGTGTTTTAAGAATATAAAAAGACAATATTATTTTGAAAATACTAATGGGAAAAAGCTGCTAGAACTTCAACCGGAAGAGGTGTTTAATTGCCTGAATATCTTTACTAATTTTGATGCGCAGAAAAGGAAGATCAAGGAGGGGTTGATTCAAGCAATCAACAAGTTATTCTTACCTTCTCTAGATGACAAAAAGCAGCTGCATATATGGACAACACATAGATATGACATGAGCCAAGAGGCAACGATTGCTGTTTCGAGCAGAGCAGTAGATTCATCAGATTTAGAAATATATATGCCACGACCTGCAGATTGGCTGAAAGGTATGGAATATGTTCCGGATCATATTATTCTTCGGCCAAAGGCTAAAGAAATGCCGGAATTAATAATGGACATGGACTTTTTAAGAACACTTGATGCGGTGGAAAATGGTTATCCTACAGGGCCGTTGGCACCTCAATATGAACAGGCGGCAGCAATGTTTTTACAGAAACTGTATGATAATGGACTATCTGAAGCTAATGATGATGGTGAGGTTTTGATTGCCA
>CAJOQF010000240.1 GCA_905236295.1 uncultured Eubacterium sp.
GTCCGCTGTCGAGCTCCGGCTCATGAGATTCAGCCTTTTCTTCAGTCGGTGCAGACTTTACTTCCGCCTGCTTTTGATCAGCGTTTCTGTGTTCTTTATATTGTTCTTTATTTTCGCCGTTTGACGTTTCAGTCGATCTTTGATCATGGTTTTTATGTATAATGCGCCTCTGATTTGGCTTCTTGTGTGATTCAACGTTTTCTTCGCGCTTTATATCCGCATCCTGTTTCTTTGAGGTCTCAGGTTCTTTTTGTTTTTCCCTCTCATCCTCTTCCAACATACGTTCAATAAGCTCAGGCTTTCTGAGCGTGGATATCTTCTTTAACCCCCTGGCTTTTGCCAGATCCTTTAAAACCTGAAGAGAGAGGCTTTCATATTTTTCTCTCATTAACTACCATCCTTTCAATAATTTATCATAAAATATCAATCCGGGGTAAAATTACATTTTTAAGACCATTTTTACAGATTTTTTGAATATTTTTGAACTTATACTTTAAGACATTTTACATTAAATAAGCACCCTGAGTCAAGGTGTAAATTTGACACTCAGAGTGCTTAAATTGTAGTAATAATCAGTTAAAATCAGATATGTTCTTTAACAGCTGCACTTACCACATCGGCAACGCGAGGATCAAATGCCTCCGGCATAATGAAGTCCTCGTTTAACTCGTCATCAGAGACCAGATTAGCTAGAGCAACTGCTGCCGCAAGCTTCATTTCATCGGTAATTGCCTTTGCTCTTCCCTCGAGCGCCCCCTTAAAGATTCCCGGGAAAGCGATAACATTGTTCACCTGGTTCGGAAAGTCGCTTCTTCCTGTTCCGACCACTCTGGCTCCTGCTGCTCTTGCCAGATCCGGCATGATTTCCGGCACAGGATTTGCCATTGCAAAGAGTATTGAATCCTCGTTCATGGATTTAACCATTTCAGCGGTAACGATATTAGGTGCGGAAACACCCACAAAAATATCTGCTCCGACGAGTGCATCTGCTAAAGATCCCGACTTGTTTTCGAGATTTGTAACCTTTAACATATCCTTCTGCATCCAGTTAAGATCCGGATACTCGCTGTTTATTATTCCGAGCTTGTCACAGAGTGTTGCATGCTTAAATCCGTATTTTAACAGTAGTTTGGTGATGGCAATGCCTGCGCTTCCGGCTCCGTTTACCACTATTTTGCAGTCTTCCTTTTTTTTCTTTGTAATTCGAAGACCGTTTATGATACCTGCCAGCACTACTATGGCAGTACCGTGCTGATCGTCATGGAAAACAGGGATATCGAGCGTTTCTTTTAATCTCTGCTCAATCTCAAAGCATCTCGGTGCAGAAATATCCTCAAGATTTATGCCGCCATAGCACGGAGCGAGATATGTGATGGTCTTTATAAGCTCCTCTGTATCCTGTGTATCGAGACAGATTGGAACCGCGTTTACTCCGCCAAACTCCTTAAAAAGCACACATTTACCTTCCATAACAGGCATTGCGGCATGAGCGCCGATATTTCCAAGTCCTAAAACTGCGCTTCCATCTGAGATAACAGCTACAGTATTAGCCTTCATCGTGTACTTATATGATGCTTCCTTGTCCTGTGCTATAACCTTGCACGGCTCAGCAACTCCTGGAGTATAGGCTATTGCCAGATCCTCTCTGGTTGAAACCTTTGATTTTGCCACGGTCTCAAGCTTTCCACACCACTCTTCATGTTGATCCAATGCCTTCTTTGCCAAATCCATTTTGTTTTCCTCCAAACTCTTCTATCTGTTTACTTTTCGTCTATACTCTTTTGAAGTTCACCGGGTTCATAGCTCCTAAGCGGCGCCAGATACCCGATATTCCAAAGTTCATCCATTATGAGGGACAAAACCTCCTTTGAATCCGCTGTCACCGTATGATAATGGTAACCGCTCGTAAGGTTGGATAGAGGTTTTGACTGGCCGTTTCTGAGTTCATTCATATACTGGTCAGCCTCCCGCCTGGATTTTATGTTCATCTTGACCTTGACTACGCCATAGGTCTTGTGATATACAAATTCGTCTTCAAGACACCCTCCCAGATCCACGACAAGGTACATTTCCTTTAACATTGCCTCCTCGGAGTCCGGGTGTTTAACTTTTATGATTTTCGAAAACGGTTTGTTATCAAAATGCTTCAGATAATATCCCTTATTAGTCGAAAGTATTTCAAACTTGGCAGCTCGCAGTATCGAAATATCCTGCACTATAACCTGCCTGCTCACATTCAAAAGCCCCGCAAGCTTTTCTCCGGAGATAACGTCATCACTCTCGCGCAATATATCAATTATCTGCTCACGTCTTTCTTCTCCGCTCATCTTGTCTCCTTATAAACCAATCCTATTTTTATCCGCCTCTGTCTGTTACAGCGGCCTGAGATTCTTCATTGAGATATCCATTATCGGTGCAGAATGTGTAAGCGCACCGCTGGATATGTAGTTAAGTCCCAAATCCTTAAGCTTTGCAATATTTTCAGCTGTGACATTTCCGGAACATTCCGTCTCGGCTCTGCCTGCTATGTAATCTATCGCCTCTTTCATCTCCTCGTGGGTCATGTTGTCGAGCATGATAATGTCTGCTCCGGCTTCAACCGCCTCTTTTACCATTTCGAGGTTTTCTGTCTCCACCTCAATCTTTCTGACAAACGGGGCGTATTCTTTCGCCGCCCTGACTGCGGCAGATACAGATCCCGCCGCACCTATATGATTGTCTTTTAAGAGAACGCCGTCGGATAGATTGTACCTGTGGTTTGTGCCGCCTCCAACCTTTACTGCATATTTCTCAAATATTCGCATATTCGGCGTTGTCTTTCTGGTATCCAGAAGCTTTATGGAACTACCCTCAAGAAGTTTTACAACTCCGTTTGTGTAAGTAGCTATTCCACTCATTCGCTGAAGATAGTTTAGCGCGGTTCTCTCACCCATGAGAAGAACTCTGATATCAC
>CAJOQF010000241.1 GCA_905236295.1 uncultured Eubacterium sp.
GAATTAACACCAGAAGTAGAAAAGGCAATTTGGAAAAAACTTGCATATTCACACAGACAAGCAGTACCATTATACAATGATATACTAAAAAGAATAAATGACATTAATAAACAGTATCGACAAATGAGAGTTGAAATGGGCGAAGGAGGAAAATCTGGAAATGATCATCCATTTAAGTCACTTTCAGGTGTTGGTTCATATATCATTCATTTTTTGGGTCGTTCTTCAAAGGGTTTTGGTTCATTTGGTGAAGCTGTAGCTGATTTAATTACGGATCTCGCTAAATTTGGTGGTATACTGGGTAGATTGTCACCGATATTAGCTGCATTTGGCGCAATGGTTTCCGTAGCAGCAGGTACATTGAATATGGCTTGGCAAGCTACTACGTTTTTTATAAATACATTAACATCTTTAGCACAGCAGTTATATGCAGTATTAAAGCCAGGTATTGATTTATTTGCACAAGTAACTAAGTCATTTTATAGTATGACAGCGACTATAATGAATGGTGGATATGTAAATGGTACAAGAATTGGTGATGAAGAAAATGGTGGCCTGGGAAAAGGTTATGCAAAAGGTGTATCTCAAGAATTAATAACACGAGCAAGATTAGATGCAGAAATGAGCGCATTTAATTTTGAAGAAATTATAAAATCTCTTTCTGGTACATTACCTATGTTATTAAACAAAGGGTTTAGTGTGGAACAAGCCTATGCGATAAATAAAGGTGTAGCAAGTGTAGCAAAACAGACAGGATTAGGCCCGAATCAAGTATTGCAAGAAGCAAGAGATTTAGCACAGGGTTCTATTACAGCAAGAACTTCACAGGTAGCAAATATTCTTGGTATCACAAATGCTGACTTAAAACAATTTCAAGGTGACGTAGAAGCTACATTTAATTTCCTTATGGAAAAAATGAAAGCATTTACAGAATTATTGAGAGAATATGAAGATACTGCTGTAGGTCAGTTTGAGCGTATGCAAGATAGATGGTCTAATGTTACTGAAAAGATTGTGGAATCTTTATCAGGTGGTTTTAAAGGATTATTTGCTCGGTTGACTGAGATGATGGGTAGTTGGAGAGTTCATGTAAATCCAGATGATAAGAATAGCCCTTGGCAAGAAGTACAAAAGGGTTGGGATGAGCATGGTAATTCACAGGATTTTCTTTTGAAACCAATGATTTCTTTAGAAGATGACCCAAGTGTTAGGATGGAGATTGACGCTGCAGCAGAATATATTCGTCAAGAGTTAGAGAAGGGTGTCAAGTTAGAAGATATAGATTTATCTGATTTTGATGTTATAGATAAATTAGTTACTGATGCAAATGATTTAAAAGGTGCTTTTTTTGAGTTATCAGAAATTATAAAAGCCGCGAGAGATGCTTTAGAAGAAATAATTATATACACGTTACAAGCGGTAGATGCTTTTATAGAATATGTTGGTGCAGGTGAAAATGCAAAAAGTGTTATAAATGAGATAAAAGATATAATAGAATGGATGATAAGTCTTACACTTGATTTATTGATGTATTGGTATGATGTATACGAGGAACTAAAAGGTAATAAAAGTATAGTTAATGACATAATTCATGCAGTCCAGACATTGTTAAAATTTACATTAGGTGTTGTGAAAGCACTTGTGGTTACTATAGACTTGGGTAGAATATTGTGGAATGAACTTAAGATGATTCTTAATGTTGTTCGTATGATTGCAGTTGGTGTTACACAAGGTTTGGGAACAGCTTTTTTGGGGCTTTTAGGTGTAGTTCAAGCCATTTTGGCTGGTGTGGGTGCTATCGGAATAAAAATAAAACAGATGATGTCTGGTGATATGTCTGGTTCTTTAGCAGATGCCTTTAAGACAGCTTTCGATTCCATTGGTGGAAATTGGACAGCTAATACAATGTTTGATTTGAATAGGGGCGCAATTAATGATTATGGAGAAGCAGTCGATAATATTAAAGACGAGTGGAAAAATACTTATAAGGCAGAGTTAGATCTTTAGGCAGATCTTGGGCTTAAAGAAAGAGAAGAAAATATTAAATTAGAAAAACATAATTTTGGAGAGCCTAAAGATGGTTCGTTGGCTAAAACATTCAAAGATTTTATGGAAATGCAAAAAAGAGCTGAACAAAATAGAAAAGCAAATGGAAATATTTCAGATGTTAAAGGTAATCCTAATCCCCAGCGTGATAATAAAGAAGCAGAAAAAGCACGAAAACAAGCAATAAAAGATTCTCAAAAAGCATGGAAAGACGCATTAGAAGCATTAAAAGAAGCATTGGACGATATTGTAAATGAGATAAAAGAGGCTAATGATGAAATAGAAACAGCATATAAAAGAGGACTATTAACAACAGAGCAATATTATCATGCAAAAACAGCTTTAGATAGAGAAGAAAAAGAGCAAAGATTAAAAGAAGCCCAATTAGAAATGGAATTATTGCAAAAAACAGAATTTGAAAATGAATATGATAAGAAAAAAGAAGAACATAAATTACAAAGAGAAATAAATAAATTATCAAGAGAAGTTAGAACATCTGTAAGAACACAACAATTCTTTAATGATAGTGTAAAATCATATACTC
>CAJOQF010000242.1 GCA_905236295.1 uncultured Eubacterium sp.
CTTATCTTGGTCGAGCTGCCGGTGATAACAATGCCCTGCTGTGCGGACGACTTTATCACATTGCTTTTCAGTGTCGTTATATATGCTTTCGCCCTGACAGCGATCCCGTTCTTTCCCACCTTGTTTATGGTGTTTGAAGATATAGATGACGCCTTACTCGATCCGGTTATCTGTATGCCGTTGGCGCCGAATCCCGATATTGCATTATCCGTCACGGTAACCGATTGGGATTTGCCGAGTATAACTATGCCGTCGTAATCGGCCTCGGCATTCTTTTTGGCGAGCTTGTTCTTTGTAACGCTCACATTGCGGACATCATTTATCCTCACAGCATTTCCCTGCGAAGCGATGGTGTTGTTCTTGATCTGCACACCTTTAATATAGTAGTCACCCTTCGGAAGATTGCCGCTGCTCTGGGTCTGATATCCCTCTTTTCCGGTTAAGCTTCGACCGAAAATCGAGATCGCCGCAAGCGCCATTGTCTCCATATCACTGTCATTTGCACAGGTTATCTTGTTGTTTTCTATAACTATTTTTGAATCGGACGGCGCAATGAAACTATCCGGGACGGATGTCTTTGTGCCTCCCATTTTGGCTATTTCCGATGCGAGATATGTGCCTGTACCGTCAGTCCTTACACTACATAGTATTATACCCCATACGGCATTGTTTATCGTATTCTTTGAGATACTGACATTCTCCCATGCCTGCCCGTTTATAGCGACTCCGGATATGTTGGTAAATGTATTTGAGCTGATCTCTATTCCGTTTAGCGGGCTGTTGTTAATAGCGGTATGCGAACCCACAGCTCTCGGAAGATTATTAAAACTGCATCCGCTTATCACTACATTTTTAAGCGGAAGATCCTCACACCTGTAGCTGCCGAAATGTCCCTTTGCAAGCACATCGAGCTGTAACGCCTCATAGCACTTTGTCACCCCGAGGTCACCTGATATGACCTGATCTTTGAACGTGCACTTGTTAAATATGATGCTGTCTATCGCCGCGACCTCACACAGATGCCTATCCTTTACGCTTTTAAATGTCACGCTGTCAAATACAACATTCTTCGCGTGCGCGCCCTTGACTATGGTGACATATCCGCCCTCGCCGTCAAAAGTTCCTCCGCTCACGGTAATGTTTTCATAGTAATATCCCGTAACGCCGCTTGTGTACGAATCGATGTCTCCGATCCTCAGCATATTGGTGGCGCCATCAGCCTTGAATGTGACTCCGTCAAGCTTTAAAGTTGTATTTGAATAGATTTTTAAGGGTGATGTCAGAGTGTACTGTCCACCCTCTATGGTTATCACGTATGGATTGCTTGCAGACGCACTGTCTTTCGCCTTATCGAGCGCTTTTTGTATGTATGCAGAAGCTCCATCCTGATACCCGTTTATTTCAGTAGAACCAAGACATATACCGGTAGAAGCTACAGCATTTTGAGTTGCACTGACCTCTGTATCTCCGGTCGTATCATCAGCAAAAACCGGTGTCGTCATTGCAAATGCCATAACAAACGCCATCGTGATTGTCAATAATCGTTTTCTCATACACCATCTTCCTCCAATATATATAATAACTACAATAAACAGAGGTGTCAACCGGACAACCAATCTCGTCATTGCATTTTCCGGTCAAAACAATTACACTGAACACATGAAAAAAGTAGCTATTATTCTATTATCAACAACACTATTATTTGCGCAGACAGTGCCTGCCAAAACAGATTCTGTGGCGCACACAGCCAGGACTTATGAACTAAACCATATCTCTGCCGACTATGCCGGTGATTATATCGTACCGGGTGATGGAGTAAGCTATTCACCCGACAAGATCACCATATACGACGGACAGAACTTCTCTTCCGGAGATACCACCGCAACTACCGGTTATGTGGGATTTGCGATATCCGACTACGACTACAGCCATGTCGCTGACAGCGCAAAAGCAAATCCTGCATTTACGTCAAACACCATAAAGACCGGCACACTCACACAGACACAATCCGAAACCGGCGAGACTGTGACCGACAGCTCTCAGCTTGTCGACACAACTTTTCTCACAGGTTTTTCGGCAACAGGCGACTATGTGTATGTCTTAAGCAACACGAACAAACCGACCACTTACACCCTGAGTATCGTCGGTCAAAGCGATGAACCGGTGACATACACCTATATGGTAGAAAACTACAAATGCACCGTATATGAGTATACTCATCCAATAAACTACAATATCAGCAATCCGATCGGAGACTACGGTCAGAGTCTGAGCGGCGAAGTCATCTTTGACTCATCTTCGTCATCAGAGTCTTCGTACGTCACATCCGACGAGTACTCGCTGCATATCGCAAGTCCTTCCCTCGAGGGATATCACTTTGTAAAATGGACTTCAAACGCATATCCCGCCGGAACAGAGTCTGATTACACCATAAAGGATTCAGACCGCGATTCAAAGGGAGGCTCCGCTTTGAACATTCCGGCCACAAACCCATATCTGAAGTCTGGAGGCACTACTCTTAAACCGGTTTTCATATCCGGCAAGACTCTCACCATTGACGCGACCGCATACGGACAGTATCCAAAAGCGACAGTCGGCAACTCATCAAAGTACATCGCCGAGATAAACGGAAGCGCAAACGACTTTGATCTGTCATTCACTCCGGACGAGATCGCATCACTGCTCAATGTCACATACAAGAATCACTACATAGACGGATGGTATTACAGAACAGGTGACGATCTGACAACTCAGACCCATGAATACTATGGACTCAACAACATCGACACCTACGACATGGACCAAAACGGCATCATCAACTCATACGACAAGGCAAGTCCATACTCTTACACCGGCAAGGACGGAAAAGACAACCTTGTGATAAGCCCGATCTGGAAGCCTGCCGTTTTGAGCGTTACCCTGAATTACTCAAAAATATCTCTTGAAAAAGGCGATGTGAGCGTCCTTAGGACAACCAGCATAAAACCGGCGGACATAGATACACTGATCAGCTGGAAATCCTCAAACTCATCAATTGTCAAAGTGGGACAAAACGGCAGAATTGTCGCAAAGAAAAACGGCACTGCAACCATCACCTGCATTGCTACAGACGGAGGCAGGAACAGCGTCACCGCAAAATGCACCGTGACAGTAAAAACCCCGGTCACAAAGGTCAAGCTAAGCAAAAAGACCTTAAAGCTGGCAGCTGGAAAAACCTACGCCTTAAAGGCAACTGTCTATCCTTCAACCGCCAGCAAAAAGAAAGTCACATGGGAGAGCACCAACACATCGATCGCCATCGTATCTTCTGCCGGTCTCGTTAAGGCAAAGAAAAAAGGCCGCTGCACGATAACAGCGACCTCGGCAAGCGGAAATAAACGCTCAAAATGTAAGGTTAATGTATATTGATCTACTTAGTGACAGCTTTTATACGTTCACAGATCTTTCGGGTTGCCATACCGCTTTCATAGGAACCGAGCTCTTCATGATGCGCTTTAACGGCGTCAAGGTATGATCTGCGTCTGTCGTTATCATTGATAAGTGATACTATATTTTTTACAGTGTCATCCATATTATCTGAAATCGGAAACGGCCAATTGTCCACGTCGACATAGAAGCCGTTTTCTTTTGTGTATTCATCTTTATCCGGCGCAAAAAGTACACACGGACGCCCTAAGAAAGAATAATCCCACACACATGAGGAGTAATCCGTTATCAACACATCCGCCGCGCAGAGAAGCTCCTGCATATCCGGATAATCCTCCGCATTGATAACATTTTCACCGACAACCCTGACATTCGATCCGTCATTCTGGTATCTGTGATACCTGCTTATGATGTACCAGTCTCCCTCTTTGGCATTTAACCCATGACTCACATGGTCGGCATCAAAACATACCTCAGTACTGAGATTTCTGTATGTGGGTGCATAGAGCACCACCTTACCATTTTCCGGAATATGGTAGAACGCCTTTACCTTCTTTGCTATCTCGTCCACTTCACCCCGTACAAGGAGATCGTTCCTGGGAGTTCCATCCCTGAACACTTCCCCCTGATAGCCATAGGTTGAACGGATCATGTATTCTTCCTGAAGTTTGCAGCTGGATACGAAGAGATTTATATTTTTGGCGCTGAAAGCTGCGCGCTTTGCAGCTGCTCCTCCCGCATCCGCGCGTCCGTTTTCAACCTTTTTATACGCTCCTCCCCCATGCCATGTGTTTATCACATACTGGGAATCTCTAAATGCAAACCACGGAATGTACGAACCGTTCGATACCACAACTTTCGAAGTCAACATTAGCGGAAAAGAAGAAACAGCAAAGTGTTTCTTTAGCTTTGCCCCTTCTTCTTCCAAAAAACGATATTTAGCCGGTTCATTGACCATCCATACGTATTCGTACTCTCCCGGATAATTGTCTCTCAGATACTGATATATATACTTTGGATTGCACGAATAATCATACACATTACCGCCCGTAAGACCTGTAAAGAGGATTCTGTTGTTCTTTACAGGCATAAGACGAAATGGCAGAGTGAAAACTTTTACCACCCCTGAAAAAACAACTTTCAAAAAAGCCTTATCCATTATGCAAAACTCCTATTACTGCAGGGTTCGGTAAAAACCTACCACATCATCTATATTTGCACACATATTTGTAAACATGAGATCCAAAACAGTGATCGCGGCCATACATTCTACCACCACTGCTGCCCTGGTGACAATAACCGGATCGTGGCGTCCCTTGATTTCAATGGTAGTCTGCTCTCCTGCTTTATTTACAGTGCGCTGCGTTTTTGAGATGGAGGGTGTGGGCTTAAACGCTGCGCGCAGCACCACCATGCTGCCGTCACTCATTCCACCGAGTGTACCTCCGCTGTGATTGGTCTCTTTTTTAATACGTCCGAAATCATCGGTCGTAAAAGCATCATTGTTTTCGCTTCCGACGGAATTTGCCACTGCGAATCCGTCACCGATCTCAACTCCCTTGACTCCGCCTATTGAGCCCATCGCCTTAAAGAGATTTGCATCAAGCTTTTCAAACACGGTATCACCGATCCCGGCCGGAAGTCCGGCTATACGGCACTCGACAATACCACCTGTGGAATCTCCTTCTTTTTTGAGCTTTTCTATGTACTCTTCCGCCTCTTTCGCATACTTCATTGAAGGCATGACCGCGGAATTTTCAAAGATCACATTGTAATCATACTCATCTTCCGGTACGTTGACAGGACCGATTGATTTTACATAGGCGACGAGTCTTACTCCGAGCATCTCAAGTACCTTGGATGCAATTGCACCGGCACAGACTCTTCCTATGGTCTCTCTTCCCGACGATCTTCCGCCGCCGCGATAATCACGGATGCCGTACTTTTCATCGAAAGGATAATCCGCATGTCCCGGTCTGTAGACTTCTGCTATATCCGAGTAATCCTTCGAATGCGCATCCGCATTCTTTACAAGCAAAGAAATCGGGGTGCCAAGAGTTCTTCCCTCAAACACTCCCGATAATATTTCAACTTCATCAGATTCTTTTCTTGAAGTTGTGAATTTGGATGTGCCGGGCTTTCTCCTGTCAAGAAATCTCTGTATATCCGCCTCACAAAGCTCCACATCCGCAGGACATCCGTCCACCGTGACTCCAACCGCTTTCCCATGGGACTCTCCCCAAGTACTCACCTTAAATAAAGTACCATATACTGAACCTGCCATCATTCCTCCTATCTATAATCGCCGCACGAGTTTATCCGACTCACAACGTAATGTCAATCCCCCGTTTCGCATATGAATCCTCAATTGCCTTGTTTTTGACAGTGAGTTTTTCTAACTTCCCTTTCAGTTTCGACATCTCCTTCGAATACTCACTCTCACTCCCAAACACCGTCGCAATCTTCTTCGCAGAAACATCTTTCAGCACCGACTTGGTCGTCTTTAACGTCCCCGTCGAACCCGATACACTGACGCCGAGCGCAGACAACTCACTCGCATACTCCTTGTTTAAGTTCTTCATGGAGTTTTTGACCTGCTTTATCTTGCGATTACCGGTCGCATCAGTGGATTTTAACATATTATTGAAAGTATCAACAAATGCGGCAACCTGTGTTCTAGCCTCCTCATCTTCCTTGTCAGATGAGAGTTCTATAGTATCCAACGCTTTTTTTAATGCATGTGAATCCGCAACCGAAAGTTTTCCTGCGCTACTTCCCGTCCTCTGAGTGGCAGTGATAAATCCCCTGTTCACTCCATAGAATTGTCTCAGATAATAATCTGTTCCACAACCGTTTGGACTTACAATATTTACAGATGCCATTGACATAGTATCAACTCCTCAAACCGCCACCGGCGATATATTCTTATCGGACATGATCCGCCCGCAATCATAATACGTCATATACTATATCGGCATTTTATCACATTGCCTTTACTTCTGTTATCATACTAAGCAACTTTGCTGCATAATTAGCATCATATGCCCATCCTGTTCCGTTCGGATTGTTTTGGATTGACAGCCATTCAACATAAGGTGCCATTCCACGTCTGACATAAGCAAACCTCGGATCGACAAGTTCATTGACAAGGTCTGCAGATGAAGCATACGCCTTCAGGTGCTGAACCTGAGCGCGTAGCCCGGTTCTGACATCCTCAAATGTATTGCCCTTCACACCGTTTCCTGTGGCTCCCATTCCCGCGAAATTGCACTGGGCAGCATCAACATCTCCCCCAAATTGCAAAAATCCCGTCTCTGTCATGGCCTGGGCATAGACTACCTCCGCCTTCACTCCCTCAGCAGTTGCCTCTTCATAGAGTATCTGGCAAAAATCATCTATCTTTGTTGCCCCCTTCGACGTATATACATTAGACGGGTACGTTTTTCCTTTTGAGTTGTAATATGCGACCATCTGTTTTACACTGACTTCCGATGTGCCCATTATCGTGTATAATCCGGACTCATCGCCAGACGATGCCTCTGCCTTTCCGGCAGAGACAACCGCGCTGGTTGAGGAGTTTGTCACTCCATCTATGGTCTTTTTGGCTACCAGTTTGTAGTAGTATACTGTTCCGGCCTTCGCCGATGTATCTTTGTAAGATGTGGTTGCCGGATCCTTTATTGTCTTTATGGATGTGTATTTTCCGCTCTTTGAAGTAGCTCGCTTAATCACATACTTATCTGCGCTTGAGACCTTACTCCAAACCATCGATATACTTCCGTCAGTATTCTGAGTAGCTTTCGATATGGTCGAAACCGGTATTGAAAAGGCCGGTTTTACAGAACTGTACTCACCATAATTGTCTTTTCCATCCACCTTGACACTTGCCCGGACTTTATAGTAATAAGTGTTTGCATCCTTTGCCACCGTATCTGTGTATGTGACTGTCGA
Source organism: uncultured Eubacterium sp. (assembly GCA_905236295.1). Classification (GTDB taxonomy): domain Bacteria; phylum Bacillota; class Clostridia; order Lachnospirales; family Lachnospiraceae; genus Eubacterium_C. Next base: position 7,378 of record CAJOQF010000242.1, read on the forward strand.
GCCGCTTGTGATCTCCTTTATCATCGAAAATCCTGAAGTGCTGTTCGTACTTCTGTATATTCGATATGAGCTGGCTCCCGCAACTTTTGCCCATGTGAGCTTTATCGTTTTTGATTTTGTTCCCTTTGCTGAACTAAGGGTAGAAGCTCCCACACTTACAGTCTTTTTAACAGATGAATAAGAGCTGTATGACTTGTACGAGGATGTGGATCTCCTTGCTCTTACCTTGTAGTAATAAATCGTGCCGGTCTGAGGAACCGCATCGGCGTATGTTGTACCTTTGACCGTGGCAATCTTTGTGA
>CAJOQF010000243.1 GCA_905236295.1 uncultured Eubacterium sp.
ATCTCCTCGGCGCGCTTCATCGCTATCGCCTCCAGCCCGTAATCATAGGTAAGCGCACTTCTCCCGGTCACGGTAGTCTGTGTGGTACCATCGCTGTTCCAATACCATGTGTCACTTGTTCTGAACGTATTTACCGTAGCCAGCATTCCTCTTGCTTCAGACTGTCCGTAGGTAACACTGTATGAAACCGTATAGCTGTCATCTGCGCTTGCCGTCATCGCCCACTGCGGCATCATCGATACGATCATAATTATTGTTATGATCACCGCCAAAATCCTGCTTCTGTTGCGTGTTTTGCCACTCAAATACATCTCTCTCATGTCCATTCCCCTTTTTACCCTTTCCGGGTTATTTTACCTTTATCTTTACAGTGACACTCTTCGATTGCTTTGCGTAGTTTTCCGTCTTCTTTGCAGTCACGCGTACCTTCATCTTATAAACACCGGCTCTGGTTTTCTTCTTTATTTTTACCTCTCCGTCTTTTGAGATTGAAAGTCTGTCGCTTCCCGATTTCTTCTTAAATACAAGCTTCGCGTTATCAATTACCGAACACTCCATCCGAAAGGAAACCGCTGTTTTTGCAAGCTCCTTTGCCTTTGTTGTCCACTTAGACTTTGTTATTACCAACTGCTGTTCCATCAGCGCTGTCTGTTCCTCTTCAACCTGAGCCTGATCTGCTTCGCCCTGATCCTCATGAATCTGTGTCTCTCCCCCCTGAGACTGATCGGAACCATTCACTGCATCAGACGCTTCGCCGTCAGATCCATCTGCCTCTGATGACTCGTTCATATCGCCATCCGGAATAGTTTGATCCTGTCCATCTAAAGCGCTCTCCTCATCTGTACTATCCGCGCCCTCAGCATCATCTGTGGCCTTATTGCCAAGGATTTCTGCATCCTCAGGCAATGTTGCCACGAGACTATTTCCAATGTTAAACAAATCAATACTTATCGCGCGAACAGTTACTACGCATTCATCCTGTGTAAGACTAAGACCTACCGCGTTTTCTATAAAATGTGAGAAGTCACATTCTGTATCAACTGTATATGACGACAAAACCGGAGTATCTCCATAGTTATAAAAGAGATCCACCTCATAATATGCAGCACCATCCACCGCATCCCATTTCGCGAAATACGACTTACTCTCATCCCACCTAAGGTTTTCAGGCGTATCAAGACGTTCCGAGAAATTGACCTCAAGCGTGTCGGAGAACACTGTAATCGGAGTGGTCATGACACTTGTGTAGTCCTTTGCCGCCACAGCACCGACTCTGTACTTTCCCGGATCTATAATATTCTCTCTAAAATAAGAATCCACAAATATATTTGTGTCAGGATTTAAGAAATAAGAACCCTCTTCACCCAACGCAGCTGACGTTCTCTCCTCAATTTCCTCCGGCGTAAAATAAGCTTTATTATAAACCGGAAAATACATATAGGCATGATCTGGATAACTACCGCATACCTCTTTCCATGAATCTGTCTCCTCATCATATTTCTCCAACCAAAAGGCAAAGTTGGCATCATCCGTTATCGTACATATAAAAACTCCCGGGTACTGATCAAGCCAAGCAAGATCTTCCGGTTGTGCGACGTTGTTGTCCTCATAAACCACCGAAAGCTCGTGCGATTTTCCCGAACCCTCATTTGCTACAACATCATTCAACAAAAAGTATTGTGTTGCCGCATATGACATCCACGTAGCACCGTAGGTGTAATCCGCAAGAACATAAACCTTTGCACTTTCGGAAGCTGTCTTAAAACCGGTGATAATCTTGCCTTCCTGCATAAAGCTGTCTATTTTGGCATTTACATCCAGCCCACCACGAACGGAACTCAACCAATATTCGGTTTCCCCGTTGCCGGTTATCACAAAGCGATCTACATCAACACTTTCCGTTGCAATGGGTGCTTTCCTATCCACATCAGCCTGATCATAGATACTGAATGTATATGTTCCCGACACATCCTCGGCATTGATTGCTGATGCATCCATAACTCCCGATTTATCATCCACATAGTTTTCCGTCTCCGAGATAGAATAGGAAGCGTAGATATTGTATTCGCCTTTAGAATAATTGTTATCATTCTCGCAAACCTGCTTCAACGATGACAAGACCTCTCCATCCTTTTCAACAACAACCGTATACTTAGTATCGTTGTATTTTGAATCATTTAGCACAATATCATCGTCATTCATATAAACATAAAAGGTTCCGCTCACAGCAATATTATCTTTTTCAGACCCCATATGATCGACAAATTCAACAAGCAACTCAAGCTCATCTGCATTCGTTGTACTATTTGTATCTGCCATAGCTGTAACGTTTCCGATTGCGGAAACCGAGACGATCATAAGAGTAAGGAGCATTGCCATCAACGCTCTCAAAGATTTGTTGTTTTCTCTTTGTAAAATCTTGTTGTACATCATATAACCTCCCTATAAAGCATCCCCCCGGATGCACCGGCTCCATAGCATAGGTTCAAGCCTCGAAAGCGAGTCTTGACTAATGAAATTGCACTATGGTTGATAAGTA
>CAJOQF010000244.1 GCA_905236295.1 uncultured Eubacterium sp.
CCATATTAAGCCCGAAGAGGTCATGGTAAAACTTTTTCGACGCCTCTATGTCATTTACAACGATCAGAATGTTTCTTAGCTTCATATAATTCCTCGCTCAAGGACAAAAAGCCCCCACTTAACTACATGGATTCCTTAACGAAAAGTATATCACAATCGTTTCCGTGGGAGGAGGAAAGTTACTGTTATACCTATAAATAATTTTAATGAATCGCACAAATAGATTGTATCAATTTATCGGTTGAACTGTTTTTTTCCTCACAAAAATCATCTCTTTGAAAAAAATGATACGATTAAAACTACGAAATTTCAGGAAAAGAGAGTGAATAATTATGAAATATGGCGTTTTATGGAGAAAATCCACCAAAAACATCGGAGACGATATGCAGTCATATGCGGCAAGTCTTTATCTGCCGCAGATTGATTACATGGTGGATGTAAAAGAGCTTGATACATTTGAAGTACCGGACGACGAGCCGGTTGCCACGATTATGAGCTTCTGGTACATGTGGCATAAATGGAACTGGCCACCCTCAAAGCATTTATATCCCATGTGGATGGGCATGCATTATTCCGATCTGCAGCGCGGGCGCCCGGATGGCATGGTATGTAAATACGAATACATTGTCGATGGAGTAGGTCGAGACTATTTTCGCATGTACGAACCAATCGGATGCCGGGACTACTATACCCAAAAAGCATTTGAAAAGTTGGGGATCAGCAGTTATTTTTCCGGCTGTATCACTCTGACATTGCCGCGTCGTGATATTCCGCCTGCAGATCATGATTACGTGGTCGTAGTAGGCGTGGAGACGGCTGTCAAAAAGGCAATCCAAAATCAGCTTAAGGGAACCGGAATTGAAGTAAAGGTAATCGAACCAACGCGCCCTGAACATTCCGATACGCTGACCTGGGAAGAGCGAAAAGCTGAAGTGATTGAAATGCTCGAAACCTATCAGAACGCAAAATGCGTAATCACCTTCCGCCTGCATTGTGCACTGCCCTCACTGGCGCTTGGTACGCCGGTACTGCTGGTGCGTTCTTCCTTTAAGTCTCCGCGTTTTAATCCATATAAAAACTGGCTGCATACAGCCAAGCCGGAGCAGGTGATTGCAGGAGAATACCGTGATTTTATTTTAAATCCCCCGAAAAACCCTGACAACTTTAAAGAGACACGAGATCAAATTGATAAAAATGTAAAGGAATTTATTGCAAAGGCTCAAGCAGAAACGCTCAAAGCATCTGAGATTTTCCAGCCCCCTTATACAGAGCAGGAAAAACTGGAATGGCAGAATAAAATGATGAAGGAATCTCTGGACAAATACTTCAGAATCGTAAACCAGAACACTTCCACCATCAATAAACTGAATAAGACCATCGACAAATTAAACAATTCCTTCGAAACCGTTGATCCCGAGGTAAAAGGAACAGAGGTCGTAGCTATGTACAATCGCCATCCAAAGGCGTTCCATACAATGCAAAAGCTCTACCACCTCTTCCGCTAATCTAGTGTGGAATACACCACGTCCATCCGCCTCCGCAGAACAGCTGCGCCAGGCATAATGTTGTGCAGCAGGATGCCGGTGAAATATTCATCGTATGATACGGCGACCCCTGCTGACTATACCAGTTACCGGAATACTCAAGCTGCTCCATGAAGCGGCGGTATTCCGTGTTGCTCGGTTCTAATTGCACGGCCTTTCTGGCCATTTCCAGTGCCGTCACATTATTTCCGGTTCCGGCATTCGCAACTGCCGAAAAATAATACCACCGTCCGTTTCGCTCCGGAATGTCGTTTAAGACATTCAGCGCTTCCTGATAATGCTGGGAACGGATATAATTTAACGCTGCCTGCATTTTCGGCGAATCAGATGCACTCGATGCAGCATTATAGGAATAACTGCCGCCTCTGGAACCGAATCCTCCGAACATATCGGAGAACGGATCCCAATATGCGCCGCCCTGTCCTCCGTATCCGCTTTGCTGTCTCTCATGATAGCCGTAGGAACTTTGAGAAGAGGATCCATAGCTGCCCGATCCGGAGTTGTATGCCGAACTTGTTCCGCGCTGCTTTGCCTTCATAATCTCTTCATAGGCTTCCTGCACCTGCTTAAACTTTTCCTCGGCTTGAGCCTTATTCGGATTGTTCACATTTGCATCCGGATGATATTTACGGCTCAACTGCCTGTATGCTTTTTTTATTTCATCGTCTGAAGCGTTTGGGGAAACGCCCAATACATCATATGGATTCATCATGTTTCGTTATTTTCTCTCTACGTTTTTTTCGTTTCTGATCCCGTCGGATTTCTTCTTTATGCCGCTTTGCATATGTCAGTCTGAACTTCGTCCAGATACCGGAATAAAGAATATTCCGGATGATCTCTCCATGAACCACGATTGGCATACGCTCGAACGTCTTTGCACACTCACTCATCATACTTGTAAGCAACATTTTGCTAAACGCATCAAACTCCTGCGGCTTGTAACGATACGTCTTTGCAAGCACGTTATACGAATGATCCTTGACATCCTTTTCGATATCCTCGTATGC
>CAJOQF010000245.1 GCA_905236295.1 uncultured Eubacterium sp.
TTAATATGGTTTGAGGGTATGCCCGTGGTTGTCGGTGATGAGCCGATGACTGCGGGCTTTTTTTTGTACATGTATATTGACAAACTTCGCTGTTTGGAATATGATTATACTCGTATTTTTGTATGATTATTTAGAATAATGATACCCATTGATAGTTTGAAGTGAAAGATGCAGGGGCGGATGATAGAAGGGTATATAACAATTAAAGAATTAGCTGAAAAATGGGGAGTTACACGTAGAAGAATACAGACTTTATGCTCCGAGGGGAGAATACCGGGGGCTACAAGGTTTGGTCATGAGTGGGCCATCCCCTCAGATGTCGAAAGACCAACGGATGGTCGAGTTACTACTGGCAAGTATAAAAACTGGAGAAAAAAGACAAAAAATTGAGGAACTCTAGTTCATTCAGAGGTGGGACAAATGGCATATAAGAAAAATGATGAAAAGCTCATAGGAAAGAATCTAAAAAAGCTTCGTGATGAGCGGAAGATGACTCAACAGCAGATTGCTGATCTATTGGGCTATGATCGTACAGTATATAGCAAATGGGAAAACGGAAGTAAAATCCCAAGCAAAGAGCAGATTGATGATATTGCAAAAGGTCTGACAATAAGTGCGGAGGAATTATATAAAAATATTTCTATTGCGATAGTACATACTTCAGCATTAATGAAGAATGTGCGCATTTTGGGGTTTCTTTTGGAGGATTATGCCCGAGTAATCATCCCTGGGGATGTTATGAAAGAGCTTGATGCTTATAAAAAAGGTGCAAGGGGTGCCAGAAATAAGCGAACTGCATGGCAAGTTATGATGAAAATATCCCAGTATCAAGTGGACAAGGACAACAATGGGTTTTCTATTGAAGATAGCGAGAAGTACGGGGGAACCACAAAAGAGAACATGATCCATCTTGCAGAGGAATTACAGAATGCGCAAAATGGGGATGTTTATATTATACACGATGATGTGACATTTTCTGTAGCATATAAAGATAGCCTATTATTAAAGGACTATATGGCACAGAGATCTGAAAATGTTGGATATTATACTGTCTTAAAACTAATGGACGAATGGGATGATTTTGAGGATATCGATGTTGAAGGAGTCAATTTAAACGCTTATCTTCCGGATGGTATGACACTCTTGATCGATTGTATTAGATGCAACACTAAGGAAAAACAAGATTCGCGAGGTGGCGGGGCTATCCCTATGACAAGAATTCTGCAGAAAATACAGTTTCTGTTAGATCACGGTGCTGATATTAATAAAACGGATAGGTGGAAACACTGTTTGACACCGTTAGCTCACTGTGTACAGGTAAAAGAAATTGATCTATTTGATTATTTGATCCAGGCTGGAGCGGATTATAATATGGGCTCAATTGATACATTGAATACAAGTAATTTTAGGATGCAGAATGAAGGAAATACCCCATTGATGATTGCATGTTTTGAGGGGAAGAAGCAATTCGTAGATCGTTTTTTAAGCCTTCCAGACGTTTCATTTAATCAACAAGATGCTAATGGATATACGGCGTTGATAAAAACGGCAGTAGGACGAAATGAGAAGTTAAAGGCTGGAAATGATAGGTATACACAAAACTATCAGTATATTTATGATAAACTCAGCGCTTTATCTGAGGTTGATAAAATTATTAGAGATAGGAAAAACAAAACAGCCGGGGACTACTGGAATAAACAATGATATACTTAATGCTCGACTTTTATGGTCGGGCATTATTTATTGATGTGCCGGTTTATGAAAAAATGTGCCAATATCGTGAGAATTATTTGAGCAGTGTGTGATAGATTGCCCCAAGCCCTTGATATCGCTGCAAAGAGCGATAGAATATGGATTACAAACAACCGTCATAGGAGGTAACAAACATGAGCAAACGTATTGTTGTAGATACAAACATTATTCTTAATTGTCCGCAGCTGCTTCGTTCTCTGACGGGGTATTGCGATATGGTCTATATCCCGAGAACTGTTATCAGGGAGCTAAACTATCAGAAGGATCACGGAGATAATCAAAGAAGAACATTGGCATCACTTTGTTTGGGAATGCTAATAGAATTAAAAGGACCTGATTTCGTGATTGATGATAGCTACGTCGATGGAGCTAATAACGATGACAGGATATGGAGCTCAGCAATCGGTATAGCGTTGGATAACAAAGAGGACACTGTATACCTTCTATCAAACGATAAAGATTTCAAGTTAAAGAATATTTCTGGGTTTGATAACCTTAAGATAATCGATTCTAAAGAGTTCGATGCAGAGTTTAAGGAATCCAAGTTCTACAATATTCAGCAATCGCAGAAATTCTGTGATGCTGTAAAAAAGAGAAACATTGACTACGCTAGAAAGCTATTATCGCCGACGGTAAATGTTAATTATGTTGAATCTGAGTTTGGATATACGCCGTTAATACAGGCAGTTAGGAACCGTGACATTCAAATGATTGAATGGTTATTGTCATTGCCAGATATTGAAATTAATCAAGTAGATGAGAAAAAGTATAAGTTCCCACCAATTTCTCATGCGATACAGATTAATAACACTGGCATTGTGAGGCTCTTGATTAAGCATGGAGCAAATGTTAATGAACCATCACTGAATGGTAGGAACTACTATAATACACCGCTTATGATTGCTTCTTGGGGTGGAAATCTTGAATTGGTGAAGATACTTGTAGAAAATGGGGCGTGTATTAATCAGGTGGATAAGGGAAATGGCTTTACAGCATTAATAAAAGCCGTATTTAAGAATCAGCCGCATATCGTAAAGTATTTATTGGAATGCAATGCAGATAAGACAATTTGCTCGTTCGAAAAGATGACAGCGTTAGATTACGCATATTCAAAAAATGAGAATGGGGATTATGAAGAGATAATAACACTGTTGAATGCGTGAACAAGGAGAAAATGCATATGATTGATAGAATATGTATTTCTATTAACAATAGATGTAATCTGGCCTGTAAGTATTGCCATTTTCATGAAAAAGAGAAAGTGGATGAAGTAGAGATGGATGTGTTCCAGATACTTGATAACGTTAAAAGATATGCAGGGGAAAAATTCAAAATAGGATTTGTAGGAAATGGTGAGTGCTTTTTAGATTGGCCATTACTTAAATCTTATATTGAGTATATTGAGGATTATTCCAATATAAGTGCATATACAATCACAAATGGAACAATAAGTCTTGAAGATGATGACTGGCGTTTTTTGGAAGATCATAAAATCAATGTTGGTTTTTCATTAGACGGATATAAAGAGCTGCATAATATAAATCGGTGCGGATCTTTTGATACAGTGATGAAGAATGTCGAGCATTATAAGCGTGTTGTGGGACATTATCCTACTTTCAATGCCACAGTCGGTAGAGAAAGCTTGGATAATTCACAAAAGGTAATAGATTTTTTTAAGCCGTTTGGAACACGCGTAACATTTTCGCGCATGATAGGAAAACATGGCATCAAGCTCGATGAATATCGAGGTTTTCTTGATGAGGCTGAAACGCAGATTTCGGTCAGACGTGGCGGAAATGACTGTACTATGTATGGAGGCAGATGCGGATCAGGAATAAACAATTATTTCTTTGCTAATGGAAAGGTTTATTATTGCGGCAATTGTATAGATCTTCCACCAATCGGTGAGAGTAGCACACCATTTGAAGAGTTGGAGAAACAAACGCTGGTGTTCGACCGAAACTATTGTTATAAGGAGACTTTATGCGAATAGGATTATATGGAATGCCGACAGCCGGTAAGAGTTATATATTGGACAGGCTTGATTTTATTGAGGTTGGAATGGGGAGTAGAATGCTTCGGATATTAGCTCCTGATTTTGATTCTTATGATGATTCGGGGCGACAGAAGGTCAGAGAGCAGCTTGCGCAAAAGCTCATGCAGAAGACAACATTTATTATGGATGGCCATTATGCTTTTGGAAATGAAAAGGCATTTACTGAAGCAGATGGGAAGATGTATGATGTCATCCTTTACCTATATATAGATCCCGAAATATTAAGGGAGAGAATGGCTGGATCTGAAAGAAATAGGAAGTATTTGATGTACAATACCAAAGAGTGGCAATTGCGTGAAGTGGAGGAATTAAGAGATTATTGTCACAGAAATGATAAGGATTTTTATGTGATTGATAATCCACCACAGAACTATTTTGACGATATTTCTAATATAGTCGAATTTATCCACTCTATCGTGAATGGTTACAGTTGTCTTTATTACGCTAAGAGATGTGTTGATGACATTCTCGAAAAGAGTCAGGCAGATACAATATTACTTTTAGATGGGGATAAGACGCTGACAATTGAAGACACAAGCGGTAAGGTGTTCGGGTATAAAACACATCTATATGATGGAAATTTTTACACAGGGTATCAGGCTTGGAGGCAGAATGAAGAATTCCGTCAATATGAGTTTGCTGATCTTACGGAGATGCCAGTTCAATTGAATGACGAAGTGATGTCTGCCTTGACAAAAGATTCTTATGTTCTTACATCTGGACATATGAGGGTATGGAGATATATTTCTGAAGCATTAGGACTTGAATACTTTTTTGGGTCAGAAATGTCCGCTGAGACGAAGTATTTTATTACAAAAGGGCTTCAGGCAGCCGGTAAACACATTGTGGCTTACGGGGATGGAATGAATGATTACTATATGCTAAAGCAAGCAGATGTTGGCTACTTGGTAACAAAGCAGGATGGGACAGTCAGCAGATCGTTAAAGGGAAGAGATATGGAGGGATTAATCCTTGTTTGAGATAAATAAAACAGAAGAAATTCAACATTTAATCGATATAACAAAGTCTGATTCTGGTATTTCGGGTCCAGAGCTGGTGAAAGCTCATATCGCTTTAGGAGAGGCACTTGGTAAGCAGATGATAGGCTTTAAGCCGGAGGAAACAACCATTGTCGCCATGCTTCGAGGGGGAATCTTCTTTGCAGAGGGGATGTACTTTGCGATGGGATGTCGTTTACAGACATTTGATCCAAAGCACGAAGAATTTGTCAGACCCGAAACAAAGAATGTAATTCTGGTAGATTCGGTTATCAATACTGGAAAGACAATAGTTGGCATTCTGGACAAAGATATGGCTGTGGCGTGCTGTGTAATAAATGAACAGGCTGTTCCCAAGTTTACGGATCAACTGTATACAATAAGGGTATCAAGAAATTCGTTTGTTGGAAGTAATGTCAAAAAGCAGGAGGGAAAAGTTGGCCCAGATACTACGATGCGGCTGTTTAACCAGCTTTAATAAAA
>CAJOQF010000246.1 GCA_905236295.1 uncultured Eubacterium sp.
ATAGCTTCGGTTGGAGCTGTTTCAATGGAAGTGGTAAACCAGTACATTGAAAACCAAAAAGGAGTATAGCTTATGGCTGAAAGTTCCATTCATGGATCAAGGTCCAACAGCACAGATACAGTCGCTATATCGACTCTCTGACAGCTCAAAAGATCGCAACCCGTACATGGGAGGCTGTCGAAGCTGTTCTTTATCGCAAGGGTAAGGCGATACACTTTAAAAAACTCGACTGCATAAACTCCATTGAAGGGAAAAACAATGCTTCCGGCATTAAATATCGCAACGGTCATATCGAGTGGTTAGGCCTTTCTATAAGTTGCCCTGCCCATAAAGATGATTCCTACGCAAAAGAAGCATTGACGCACCGCATAAAGTATTGCCGCATTCTCCGAAAGCCTATGGGTACTACGTACCACTACTATGTACAGCTTATCCTTAACGGTAAGCCTCCGAAGAAACATTCGTTTCTGACATCCGGTAGGGTTGGTATCGATCCCGGTGTATCAACGGAAGCTGTAGTATCGGACAACGGATGTATACTTGTAGTATTAAATCCAGGCGATAACGCACAGGCTGAGATAAAACGTATATCCCGTAAACTTGACAGGAGCATGCGATCTTCCAATCCAGACAACTACAATCCTGACGGCACGATAAAGCCTAGAAGGAGTCGTAACCGCTTTGTCAAATCCAAAACGTATAAACAAACACTGATGCAGCTAAAAACCTTAAGGCGTCGTAATACTGCAAGCCTTGTGCAAGCTGAAAACATTCTGGCTAATAGGATACTTGAATCGCATGGCTCCGACATCTTTGTTGAAAAGATGAATTACAAGGCTCTACAAGCCCGCTCTAAAGAGACTACGATAAACTCCAAAGGTCGGTTTAATAGGAAAGGGCGCTTCGGCAAGAGCCTCGGGCTTCATGCCCCGGCAAGGTTCTTATGCTTGCTGGAACAGAAACTTGGATATATAGGAAAGTCTGTAACTTATGTAAACACTCAAGCATTTAAAGGCAGCCAGTACAGACATGACACTGATACTTATGAAAAGGTTTCTTTATCAGCAAGGACAAAGGCGATCGCCGGGCATACGGTACAAAGAGACTTGTATAGTGCATTCCTGTTACGTTGTGCTAAAGACCGAAACGCTCCAGACAGAGATCTTTGTATAAAGAACTTTGATCACTTTGTTAAATTGCATGATGAATGTATCCATAACTTATTAACTTCCTCTGAACATAAATTATCCTCCTTTGGACTGGATGAGTTTAAATATCTTGTAACTGATTAACCATAGCAACAGGGTTCGACTGGATCCTTCCGCGCTAAACATCTGATGTTTGCGGTAAAAGCCCATAAGCAGCATATGCTGTAAACACTTATAGTTATATATGTTCAGGTCAACATTGTTTCTGTGAATAATGCTCTGGTATTGATACTATAAGGTTTGGGAACCTGCCATGAGTTCATCTCTGTGCAGAGCAGTCAGTCATCATAGATGAAATCACCGCAAAACCAATGAAGGCAGGTATCATACATATAAGTCCGATCTTCCAGTTAAAGGCAAACATGAGGACCAAAAGACCTATAGGGGTGACAAGGGCAACCGTTTTATCCGGAATACTATGCGCTATAAATGTCTCATTGGATCTCTTTTCGTCATGAACTCCATTTTTAACAAAGCTGTACTTACTTTCTGTATGTTTTTTGGTCCATGCTTTGATATTTTCAATCAGAGGTTCTACCATTGCATCGAACATAGCTTCCTTATCAGAAAAATGTCTGTACAATCCTGCAGAAGTCATTCCGGCACGTGCCCCGATACTCCTTACCGAAGCATCCTTATATCCCTTTTCGAGAAACTCTTCCTTGATAGCTTTCTTTACTTTTTCATGACTTAATGACTTATCTCTTGGCATATACTCTCATATAAATCGAAACATCTAAAGTGATCGTTGTTAGCTATCGTAGTTTACAATGTTTTTTGGGTTTGTCAACCCTAACTCACTTAGCGCTTTGCGCTCTGTGACTTATATCTTCCATCCGCGCATCGAGCCCGGCGCTTATCTGAGCACACTCGAGCAGTTCTTTTTCTAACTCGGATGCCAATTGGGGTTCAAGATGCTTTTTGTATTTTATTTTGTGCTCGAGGCTTGCCCACCAATCCATGGATATGGTTCTGAGTTGCACCTCAACCTTCATAAGCTTTTTTCTGTCATGAAGAAAGATTGGAGTTTCAACGATAAGATGCATGCTTCTGTATCCGTTAGGTTTTGGAGCTCTGATGTAATCCTTCTTTTCGACAAGCCTTACATCATCCTGCGCAAGAAGTGCGTCAGCAAGCATATAAATATCCGCAGGAAATGAACATATTACTCTCACTCCGGCAATGTCCGTAATATTTTTTTCTATCTCTTCGATTATTGGAATAAGATTTCGCCGCTCAATCTTTTCGGCTATGCTCTCCGGAGACTTGAGCCTTGTTTTTATAGTTTCGATAGGATTGTGGTCTTGTGCCAGTGACAGTTCTTCATTGAGTACATTGAATTTTGTCTCAATCTCCATTATCGCGCACCGATAATATGCCATTAATTCCTTATATGCTTTTACGCTTTCCTCAAACCACTCTTTAGCTTTTCCGGCAGAGGACATCACCTCGGCAAATGCTTTTTGTATTTCCTCGCCGCTTATCTCAAATCCATTGTTCTCCATTATCATTTGCTTTTCCTTTCTGATCCGGCAAAGGCAGTATCACCCAATGCTTTTCAACTTGTATATCCCCACAAGCCTTGGGATTTTCCATCGGATTGTGAACGTAACTTCCGACTGCAGCAAACACCGGTAAAACACCTATTACAATGATCAATACTGCTATCAGTGTGGCAGCCGTTTTTTATATATTCTTATATGATGATTTAAAACTTCCATGATTCCTCCCGTTTGATCCATTCCATGATTACGTCCACGACATAATCAACCTGATTCTTTGTAAGCTGTGAGCCCGGCTCTATACCATGCCATTTCTTTAAACATCCCCTGCAACATGTTGCGGTGGCATGCTGCGCAATAAAAACAGGATGTCCTCTCATTGGCGTTTGCTTTCCGTCATTTGGAATCTCGGCTGGCGCAAGACGCTTTTCTATAAAATCGTAGGCGTGACTTCGAATTGTTTCAATCCCTTTTTTCTCTATATAGTCAAAATCTTTATCTGAAAGTCTGAATTTACGCCTGAAATTCGACCTCGCAAGCCGTTCGAACAGTGCTTCCGTATTTCGCAAAGGACTTTCTCCCGGGTTTTGATCATAATTCATCACCGTATTCATCTCCATATTCTTCATTATATTCATCGAGAGCGTCATCAACACCTCTATCATAATCTCTGTCGGTGCGATATCTGTCCTCGTCATAAGAGTCGTGATCCCATACATCATTGTATCCGTCATTATAGGAATCCTTTTTACTCTTCGAAGAGTTGTTTGGAAGCGGGTTGTAGGGACCTGAACCCGGTTCGGTTACTTCAGCGTCGGTGACATCAATGGCACCCACTCCGGATGAATCTATCACTCCAATTTTATTTCCAATTCGACATCCGTTTATAAACTTCAGATGTTTTAGATCGGAGCGATTCTTGCTGTTTTGTGCTGCTTTTTTCAATAAGCCGCCCTCCAATTTCCAAAATGCGAACATGGTGCTTTTGGAGTGCTTATCTATAAGATTTCCGACACATTTTGAAGCCAGTTTTTTGCTGTTGGAATAGTCGCCGGCCTTTATAAAAGCAGTATATGCTGAGCTGTAATGCTTCTTCTTCAGATGTTTCTTTCCCTTTTTGTAATAACGTGCTTTCTGTTTTTTAGACAGGCCGGTATCTGCTGATGATTCCGTCACTACAGGAGCATCCGTCTGATTATCTTCATTTAAATCCGGTTCTTCCCCTGTCCCTTCCCGCTGATCAGTCTCCCACTCGGCGGCATTTGGGGTGTGAAACATTCCGATAATAGAGTTAGACATAATCGGAACTGTTATAACCGCAGTAATCACTATCACAGCAGAAACTATAACTGCAAATATTACCAGTCCTCCAATTTTTTTATTTGACGAAGCAGTATCTTTTTTTGTCTTATGCTCATCCATATAACCCCTCGTTTCTTCGTACGGCAGACAATCTAACTTACGGAAAAAATAGTATTCTTCAAATAATTTTTCCTCCGTGATATCGCCGCCGTTCTATGCTGAAAACATCTCGATTACAGCATAACCGCAGGAAACATCCTGCTTGATGACATCAACATTATCAATCATTATGGGTGACTGGTATTTTTCGGCTGTGTAAACAGATGAATAATCGTCCTGAAGGTTTTAGCTAAATTCAACCTCAATATCATCTGGATCCATAAGCTTAAAATGCGCCGGTTTTGGCGGCATATTTATAATGTCTGTGGGCTTATATCCCATCTCCTTTGCTTTTTCCAAAACGTCTTCGAGTGCACCCTCAACCTTAAAACTCATTGTCAATCCGGTTGCCTGTACCTTTGGTGCATTGTCGAACTGTACAAATTCGAGATTTGTGTCGCCCTCGGCGTCAGCCATAAACACAATCTCACCCATGCCCGGATTAAAGCGTCTTACGATCTTTAGACCTGCAAGTTTTTCGTAAAATTCCACTGTCTTCGTGATATCCCGTACCATTATGGTAATGTAGTTTAATTTCATTTTGAATCCTCCTTTTCATTAGCCCCTTCGGGATGCTGGTCGATTTTTTTGATAACCTTTGCCGGAACCCCTCCTACAACCGTATTTGGCGGTACGTCTTGTATAACTACTGCGCCGGCAGCTACAACTGAATTATCTCCGATGGTCAC
>CAJOQF010000247.1 GCA_905236295.1 uncultured Eubacterium sp.
CCAGCCGAAAATCCATCTCCCCATCAATATCCACGCTACGCTCCCTATCCATTACATAAGCATAGCTGCCTTCCCGGTAAAGGAACGGATCCTCCTCAAAAGCTTCTCTATACACAAAATAGATAGCTCCGTTGATGCGGTAATATTTTCATAATCACTTCACCGCCTGAAACAAGACTGACAAGATCTGTTTCAGCCCAAATTCCGTCATGCCTGATACAACTGTTTGCGCTGTCGTCCTGCCAAGAGATGAAAGGAAACGCACGAACCCTTTTCCGTCCTTTTTTTCTGCATAATCTCGCATTTTCTCATACATCTGCCTTGCCTTCTCGTCAGTTACAGTTTCTATCTTTTTATCGAAATAGCCAAGCAATTTATCCCATTCCTCTGTACGAAGCCCATTTACTGTCTGGTTGATCTCCCCGCTATTGTCTCCGGCTATATTTATACCGCCGCTGTTCTGCATAACTGTCGCATTACCGTTATAGATGTTTGTATTACCGTTATAAATATTCGTGTTTCCATAAAACTTATTTATCTCTTGATACATGGCAACCACATCCCTTTTCGGCTCACGATTCATTTTCGAGGTTGAAAAATCTACTACGAAGCAGGCATTTTTGTTTTCTACACATTCACAAAAAGCAGACAATACATCTTCCACAAAGCCAGCTTTTTTCGTCGAGTACTCAATCCACTGCCCATTGTTCACATTTATTCGAAACATATACCGCTTGCCCATTAGGAGCAATATAGCAGAAACTAATGTTACAAATCCTAATATGATAAGTATTACCGCTATGATCTCTAAAACAGTATTTCCATAATAGCTATTTGCATCCGACAGTTGATAAAATATGAACCCTGCTACAAGATACAAAATTGCCTGTACTAGAGGTGCATCCGGTGTTTCGCTTACCATTGCCGATGATACGGATTCCATTGGGATGCATCTATCTTTCATCACAACTGCTCCACTTCCAAAGTAAAACCGGGAGTATTTCTGGTTTCCGTTATGCAGGAACATATTGAGCAGATTGCTTGATGGCTTTACAAATGTCTTGAAATCAATATTCGGTGTTGTCATAATAGATTACTCACTTGGTTTGCACTCAGACCATTATGTGCATATTCTACTTCCCAGCCCATTTCCCATACAATTTCTCTATTTCTTTAGAAATGAAGTAATCTTTTTCCCATTGTGCCAAAGCCTTACCAACTGTAACGTTTTTATTCGGTTTCATATTATGTTCGTAACGGGGACTGGAATTATCTGAGTCACCGTATGCCATTTTAAACAGTTCGTCACTAGAACAATACGAGATTCGATCCCTCATAATCCTTTCCCCCGTCTTACCTTTGATTCGGTATTAATGCTCATCCTTAGGTGTTCACAAATACGAATAATGAAGCCTTATTGCTTCTCCACCGTGGCATTGATTGCTGTCAGCATATTGATAAATCCCTGCGACTGCTTTTCCTGCTCGTCCATCACGCGGATACGAAACGTCTCGCTGGCGATGCTTCCCTTTTGGAACGCATCTGTCATGACCACAAACCGGTCATTATATTCGCAATCGATCATGATCTGTATGAACTGTTTCTGTATCCCCCGGAAATCATACGGACAGTTATCGCTCCAATCAAACTGCCTGAAATACCGGTCAAAAGAGCTCCAATCGCCTTTTAACGCATCCAGATACGACAGAAGGCACACCACCGCGCCGTAAATATTCATGTCGAATGTGGCAGATAGGAAGAATATCGCCTCTTTCCGCAGACTTTCCTTCCGCTTATGATGCTTCTTGTACCGGTTCAAATACCTTCGGCAGTACTCCGCACTCTTTCCGTAATCCCCGGTGCGGTAGTATATCTGGCTGCCTTCCATCATCAGGTATGCCCCGGCAACGATGCCAAAATCCGCGCCGTCCGACAACTGTTCGAACAGGATGCGCTCTTCCTCCCAATGCTCCTGCAGCCGTTCGCACCGTAACCTCGCACAGATGAAGAACCCCCAGAACGCTACTGCTTGACCATCCTTGCGGCCTGAAAGTATCGCTAAAGCTCTGTCGCAGTCTGCTTTCTCTTCCTCTATCTCACCGAGGTTATCATGCTCTAACAGTAGATGATACCACCACTGGATGTTCTCCGGGTCTTCATTAATCGCTGACAGCAAGAGCTTCTTATTCCGCTTGGAATGCTCCAACCGCTCTTCTTCATCATGGAAAACATATCCCGTATGGCCCAGCAAAGCACTTACCGCTTTATTCTTGCCCCCATGAAAGTTGAAATGTTCGTGTATCCTGCCCTCGAACCGCACTCCATCCGACAGCTTCACCAGCCTTGACACCCAGTCATCGCTGAACCGCAC
>CAJOQF010000248.1 GCA_905236295.1 uncultured Eubacterium sp.
GCGAATGGAACGAATAGCGTTTCTGACCGTCAGTCGATTCAGGATGAGATAAGCCAGCTTACGACAGAGATAGACAGAGTGGCTGAGACTACGAAGTTTAATGAGACATATTTGCTTAAAGGAAGTAAGGGGAATCATTTAGAGCATGTAAAAGCTCATGATGCAGGACTGAACGGTGTTTTAGTGAGCCACGGAACATCTGCTACTTTTACCGTCAGTCTGCAGATGGGGCAGAGCGTTATGATAGGTGGGGTTAACTATAATATAGTAGAAGGTATTGATGACGAAGAGTTTCCATATGTTCCTGATAATCTTTATAGCGGAGGAGCGCCTTCTTCACGCGCAGTATTAGGTATAGGATCATCAGGTACATATATTGACAATAATGGAAATATTGGTATTGTAACGTATTTCCCACCAAATGGCAGTTCTTATCCTACTTCGGCAGGTCATTATGCTTGCGATTCCGTTGACATTATAAGAAATAATATTGATGCTTTGGTTGACGGTCGAAATTCAATGAGTAGTGCACAATCTGTTATCTGGGAGTCTTCTCTAAGTGGGATTACGAATGTTGGGGCAGCTGTTTCTTGGAGTCAGATAGACGTTTTGACCGGAGTTGTAACAGATGAAATGATACAGAGAGAATGGGCAAATACGCATACAGGTGATACAGTAACAATAAATGGGACGTCCTATGAACTTATCAAGAATAAGGAACATCTTGATCATAATGGCAACACAAAGTATCACGACATATTTATTGATAATAGTGGGAATGAATTTACTGTTGAAGAGATTAAATCAAGAATTCAAGATGGTGATAGGGTTAGAATATTGACTAATAAAGAGGCCATAACAAATAACAATCGTGGAGCAGGAACATATACCACTTTAACGCATGGAACAGCATACAGCGTTTACGGAGACCCAAATTCAACACCACCGGGGCTTGGTACAATAAGTAACTTTGCTTTGTCGAACGTTGGCGCTATTAACACCAAAATAGGTGACTTTTGGAACGCATATTATAACTATGAAGAAGCAGATGGTGTGCATATCGCAAGGGAGTATAATCGTAGTAATAATATATCAATACTTGAAGCACTTAGTAAAATGCAAACGGAACTTACACAAGCAAATATTATCGGGACTTCAAACAACAAACAATCGAAATGCATCTCATTAGTATTTTCTGAGGATGTTATAGGAGGGACAATCACTACAGAATTACTAGGCAATAATCATAGCCAAGTACCAACAAGCTTTTATGCTATACGTGCTAATTGGTCTATACACGGAATGGGACATGGGATGACAGACTACACCTTCACCATTTCTCTCGGACAAGCCGTAGTCTCTAACAGCCTATCCTTTGACATCCACGCCGGATCAGAGGCAGACATGAACAACAAAGTCGGCATCACTATCGACGCAATGACAACGGCAAACCTCGGAATAAAAGGACTAAACGTCGTAGACGATTCCGGCATGGCAGCGACATATGCGATTGATGCTATTGCAGATGCGCTCGCACACGTATCTGAACAGCGAAGCTATCTCGGAGCGATACAAAATCGCCTTGAGCATACAATATCAAACCTAGATAACGTCGTGGAGAACACCACCAATGCAGAGAGTAGAATCCGAGATACGGATATGGCAGAGCAGATGGTTGAGCATAGTAAGAATAACATCCTTGCTCAAGCTGGACAGTCGATGCTCTCACAGGCACAGCAATCTAATCAGGGAGTGCTTTCTCTTCTTGGGGAATATATACTTTGAGCATCTCAATATCTGGGGTGCTCTTGGTGTATTTCAGCGAAAATAACTGTGGATAAAACCACCGGTTCATGTTAAACTTAGTACATGAAAGATAGAGTATTTGAAATATCATCTGATGTAGAAAACATAGCTGGTAAACAGTGGGAAACACTCGGCATAAGTAACGACTTCATCTTCGGAAAGGTTATGCAAAACGAAGAACTTTTAACAGAGCTTATCCGAATGATTCTGCCGGAATTGCATTTTGCAAAATTGAACATCATTGCACAGAAGTCGGAAGAGATGGGATTAGATATCCACGGAGTCCGGTTCGACATCTTCGCCACAGATGAAGCTGGACGTGTCATCGAAATTGAAATGCAGGTCATCGACACGAGGGATTTGCAGAAGCGTTCGCGCTATTATGGAACGGCGATAGATCAGACGATGTTGGACAAGGGAGTTGCCTATAGCAGACTGTCCGACTCTTATGTTATCCTAATCTGTCCGTTTGACCCGTTCGGAGATGGGCTTCACAAGTATACTTTCACAAATCGCTGTCATGAAGTTGACGGATTGGAGCTTGGGGATGGAACAACAAAGATATTCCTTAATGCAGATAGTGATGTAGACGATGTTAGTAAGGAACTGAGGGATTTTCTGGACTATGTCGATGGAAAAGATGTCGATAGTGATTACGTCCGTGAAGTTGATGAAGCTGTCAAGGCAGCTCGGATGAATAAGGAATGGAGGAATCAGTATATGACGATGCTAATGAGGGATTTGGAAAATAAAGAGATTGGACGTGAAGAGGGCGAGCAGAACGCTTTGGTTCAGTCGATAAAAAATCTTATGAACAATTTAAAAATGAATATAGACCAGGCAATGGACGCACTCGGAATTCCATCAGACCAGAGAAGCCTGTACGCAGGACTGGTCAATCAGAAATAAAACATTATCCGGCTATGCAGACCCTTGTGTAGCTGGATTTTGTATATTAACCACCAAACCACAACCCTAAACTTTGTCAAATATACCCGTTGAATTACCACCTGCAATAAGCGAATAATAGTACAGGTCTTTAGTGCGCGTGTCAAAAGACCTGACGTATCAGGAGTTTCTTCAACTATTAACAGAACAGGAGGAAACTGATATGACATTCGGATATTGCAGAGTGTCAACAAAGGAACAAAGAGAAGACCGTCAGCTTATTGCGATGGAGGAGTATGGGGTTGACAAGGTCATCACAGACAAAGAATCCGGTAAGAACTTCGACAGACCGGGGTATAAGAGACTAATGAAGAAGCTATCGGAGAATGATACGCTCGTAGTTGAGTCGCTTGACAGGCTCGGGAGAAACTACAACGACATCATCGAGCAGTGGAGGATTATTACGAAGGAAAAGAAGGCGAGTATCGTAGTTATCGATATGCCGATACTGGATACGAGAGAGAAACGCGATCTTATGGGTACGTTAATAAGCGACATAGTGCTCCAGCTCTTATCCTACGTTGCGCATACCGAGCGAGACTTTAACCGCAAGCGGACGCTTGAAGGAATCGCAGCAGCGAAGGCGCGCGGCGTGAAGTTTGGCAGGCCGCGCAAGGCGCGAGGCGCGGAGTTTATACCCCTGAAAGAGATGTGGAAGCGCGGTTCCATCAGCGCCGCGGAGGCCGGGCGGCGGCTTGGAGTGTCTCACATCACGTTTCTGAGGTGGGCGCGGGAGTAAGGTTACATGAAAAGAAACATATCAGCGGAAAATTTCTTAATTTTTATGTTTTATTAGTAGACTATATGTA
>CAJOQF010000249.1 GCA_905236295.1 uncultured Eubacterium sp.
TCGCATTTTGCGGCATCTTTTTTCTGTGCAAATTTACAGGATGAATTATGCAATTTAAAAGCGTCATTTGGGAAGCGTTACACAAATTGCTGAATTGGACTTGATTAAATAATGCACAAGGAGTATTATAGAAAAGATTTTTATTTAGAAGAAAGGAAATTTGGTATGAGAATCGGAATAGGTTATGATGTACACAAACTTGTGGAAGGGAGGAAGCTGATAGTCGGCGGTGTTGAGATAGAGCACGAGACAGGATTGCTTGGACATTCTGATGCGGATGTGTTGGTACATGCTATTATGGATGCCATGCTTGGCGCTGCTTCTATGGGAGATATCGGACTGCATTTCCCGGACACTAATGAAAAGTATAAGAATGCCAATTCGCTCAGACTTTTGGCTGAAGTGTCTAAATTTGTGCATGATATTGGATATTCAATAGGAAATATAGATGCTAATGTTATAGCTCAGAGACCTGCGTTTCGTCCGTATATCCAGAAGATGAGAGAGAAGATCGCGGAGGCTGCAGGCACAGATATTTCCCGCGTCAACATAAAGGCTACGACCGAAGAAAGACTTGGCTTTACAGGTCGCGAGGAGGGCATTTCCGCTCAGGCTGTCTGCTTACTTGAAGACGCGTGATCACGATGTAAAATACTTATAGAAAAAACGCATGTTGCCTTACGGCAGCATGCGTCTGAAAAATCCTTTTTTCTTCTCCGGTGGAGTTTCGAGTCCGCCTCTCATTCCTTTGACGTTTGTAAGGAACAATCCGCTGACTGTTGCTTTGACCTGCTTCTGTGTCGGAACGATCTCGAATATGTCCTTCTCACAGATAAATGTCATGATCTTGGCACCGACCTTAGCTTTTACTATAGGAAGCTTTGCGCGATGATAACGCTTAGGTGTCTGCTCCATGACTACTGCCGGTAGACCGGCGTCTCTGAGTCTCATTTTTTTCTTGTCGATGACGAGCATTGTTATCTGTTGTGCTGCGGCATCGAGCTGTGCCTGCTGTTCGTCTCTCTGCTTTTGAGCTTTCTTGCTCATGCGATACATTATTATAGTAGCAACGACGACAGCGCCGATTACTATTATCATTGTGATTATTGTAGCTGGTTGCAATTTACATCCCTCCGTTTTTTCATTAACTTGTACTAGGATAGCATTATTGCTTGCGAAAAACAAGGAAAACTTTTCTTTTATTAGGAAAAACTAATGTGAATATTAGATGAAAATTGAAAAGAATCGCTTTTATTTTAAAATTAAATATGATACAGTGATTAAGTTGTAAATTCAGATATTATTAATGAAAAGAGGTTATATGATATGAAGAGGAAAATTGTAATAGCGCTCATGGCAGCTGCTGCGGTTGCAATGCTTGTAGGTGGATGCGGTAAGGCATCAAATTCTACATCATCCGATACTTCGGTTACAGAGGGAGTAGGATCTGATGCCGAGGCGGAGATCGTATATGATGTAATGGACTATGTAAAGCTCGGTGACTATGAAGGCATCGAAGTTACATTGGAGAATACATATGATGTTACGGATGAAGATGTAAAAGAAGCTGTAAATAGTGAGGTTTCTGCATATCCTATGTATGTTAAGACAAAAAAGAAGGTCGTAGAGGGACCGAAGGAGACCAAGACTGAGGGAGAGACTTCTGATGCCTCAGAGGAAGAGAACGTAGGAGATATGGTTGATATCGACTATGTCGGCAGAATCGACGGCGAGGAGTTCGACGGCGGAAGCGCTGAAGGATATCACCTTACTATCGGCTCAAACCAGTTTATTGACGGATTTGAGGATGGACTTATCGGACACAAGGTCGGTGAGGAGGTTGTATTAAACCTTACATTCCCGGAGGACTATAGTACTGAGGATGTTGCCGGAAAAGACGTTGAGTTTACTGTAAAGATAAATGGTATTGTCGAAGAAAAGGAAATGACATATGATGATCTTACAGACGACTATGTAAAAGAAAACTTCGGCTATGATACTGTTAAGGAGTATGTAAAGAGCAAGAGAGAAAGCCTTGAGGAGACAGCAAAGACAAACAAGGAAAACGACACAAAGACTGCTGTTATCAATGCTGTTATAGAGAATTCAGAGATTTCCGGCTTCCCGGAGGGACTTCTCGAGAAGAGATCAAAGGACTACAAGCAGGATTATGTTGACATGTGCGAGCAGTACGGAATGACTCTTGAGGATTATCTCACAAACTACAACATGACCGAGGAAGAGTTCGATGAGCAGATAAACGAATACATCACTAATGCTCTCAATCAGGAGTTTGTGCTTGAGGCAGTCTGTGAGACAGAAGGCTTCGACAAGGATATTGACGAGGATGCTTATAATGAGTATGTGACCAATATCGTAAGCAATTACGGTTACGAGAGTGAAGATGCTCTTGTTGAGGAGTACGGCGAAGATTATATTAAGAACGCATATCTTTGGTATGATGTCACAATGAATTATCTTGTAGACAACGCAAAGGTTATACTTACGGAGCCGAAGACAGAGGGAGAGACATCGGATAAATAAGACGGAGAACAATTGGGGGATGGGTTACAATAACAGAAAACTTGGGGACACTTTTGAGAAAATTGCATGCGAGTATCTTTTATCCAACGGATATGAGATACTTGCACGCAACTTCAGGTGCAGATCCGGAGAGATCGATATCGTCGCAAAAGACGGTGGCACCATTGTCTTTGTGGAGGTGAAGTATAGAAATTCATCTTACAGCGGTGTTCCTGTTGAGGCTGTCGATGGAAAAAAGCAGATGCAGATTTCAAAGACAGCCCTTTTCTATTTGATGACTAAGGGGTATAATGAGAACACGGACTGCCGGTTTGATGTAGTTGCGATAAAACCGGGAGAGATGATTCTTATCAAAAATGCATTTGAATTTAGGACAAGGTAATCGTATGCTTCAGGATCTTAGTATCTTATCTGTTTTATTGAGAATAGTGCTTGCCGTTTTTTGCGGCGGGATCATAGGCGCTGAGCGATTGATGCGAGGAAGGGCTGCAGGTATCAGAACCCACGTCATTCTTTGTGTTGGCGCTACGATCACGGTGATCGCGGGTCTTTATGCAGTGGACTATCTGGGATACAATGCGGATCCTCTGCGTATAGGAGCGCAGGTTATGTCCGGAGTCGGATTTTTGGGAGTCGGAACCATTCTCATTAAAGGAAGGATGGAGGTTACAGGACTTACAACCGCGGCAGGACTTTGGACAACTGCGGCGATTGGACTTGTGATCGGAATTGGCTACTATTTCCTTGCACTTTTAGTGACCGGAGTTTTGGTTATCGCCATTCTGGTTGTCAAAGGGATTGAGAACAATATCAGAACCAAACGAAGCGAGTTTGAGATGTATCTTGAGATCGATGATGTCTCGAGTGCCAACTCTGTTATCGACAAGTTGTCCGAGCAGTTCGATGTATTTGAGGTGGATATCACTGCGCCGAGAAGCGCGGTTAATGGAAATGTAGGTATACAGCTTATGGTCTCTGCCAAAGAGGGAATCAATCCCGATGAGGTTAAACAAAAGGTCAGGGAATATGAGCATGTTTTAATTGTTTTGGAGTCAGTGTGATGAATGATTATATGATAAGAGCCACCGCGGCAGGTGGCTTTATAAGAGCTTTTGCGACTTACACAAAGTCGACGGTTGAGGAGGCGAGGTCGAGGCATTCTCTTAGTCCGATAGCCACCGCGGCGCTCGGGCGCACCATGACAGCTGCGCTTATGATGGGCAGCATGTTAAAGGGTGACAAGGATATTGTCACGATACAGATTCTCGGAATCGGACCGCTTAAGGGTCTTACGGTAACTGCGGATTCAAAGGGCCATGTAAAGGGCTATACAAATGTTACGGACGTGGTCCTTCCGGGGAAAAACGGCAAGCTTGATGTGGGTGGATCTATCATGCCGGGATATATGTCTGTCACCAGAGATCTCGGGCTCAAAGAACCGTACGCCAGCCGTATCCAGCTGCAGACAGGTGAGATAGGAGATGATCTCGCCTACTATTTTGCGGTGTCTGAGCAGGTGCCGTCAAGCGTTGGAGTAGGAGTGCTGTTTGCCGATGATGTCACTGTCAAACAGGCGGGTGGATTTATCATCCAGCTTATGCCAAATGTCCCCGACGAGATCATAGACAGACTCTCAGAAAAGCTTGAGGGGATTTCTTCGGTTACAAGGATGCTTGATGCAGGGATGATGCCCGAGGATATACTCGAAGAAATACTCGGGGATTTTGAGTTGGAGATAAATGACAGGATGGATGTGTCATTTAAGTGTGACTGTTCGAAGGAAAGAATAGTCAATTCTCTGTTGACTTTGCCAAAGTCGGATCTCGAGGAGATGATAGACGATAAGGAACCGATAAATGTCCATTGCCATTTTTGCAATACGGATTACAGTTTCGAACCTAAGGAGCTTAAAGAGCTGATATGAGAGACGGATTTATAAAGGTTGCGGCCGTCACACCGAAGATAAAGGTCGCTGATGTTGATTATAATACTGATGCAATTATAAAAAAAGCGGTTGAGGCGTCAAAAAACGGTGCAAAAATAATTGTATTTCCGGAGGATTGTATCACGGGATACACCTGCGGAGATCTTTTTTTGCAGGATTCAATATTGGATGCCGCAAAGGCAGCGATTGTGAAAATAGCGGATCTTACAGCAAGTCTTGATGCGCTTATATTTGTGGGAGCACCGATACAATACGGACCGGATCTTTACAATACAGCCTGTGCCATAAACAGAGGAGATATACTCGGACTGGTTCCGAA
>CAJOQF010000250.1 GCA_905236295.1 uncultured Eubacterium sp.
AGACCACCAGCACTACCGAGCCGAAGACGGAATATGTCGCGACCGGTGACGATATCGGTTATTACTCTCAGACTCAGTCACCTCACACCGGATACACTGCCGTCCTCTGGAAAGTGGTAAAGGAGAACGGTGTGGAGGTAAGCCGGGAGAAATTCAACTCAAGCACCTACAATATGTCGCCGAGAAAGATTTCTGTTGGTACGGGATCCGATGTGTCGGAGGCGAGCGCACTTGTAAAAGAAGCGATTGCAACCGGGGATGAGAGCAAAATCCAGTCTGCTATCAGTGAGGCAAAGCAGCTTATAAGCGATGCCGCCAAAGCGAAAGAGGAAGAAGAAAAGGATAGCAAGGACTCTAAGGATAATAAGGACACCGCAGACAAGAAGGACAATACAGACAAAAAGAAAGATTCCGATACCGATAAGGAGTCCGAAACCACAGAGGAAGAAACTGGGGAAGAATGATGCTAAGACCTGAGATGGACATCATCATTACAAAGTACACAGCACTCTACGGGACATGGCTCCTTAAAGGACGCCATAAAAAAAGGCTTGAGGGCTATTTCAATAGTAGATTTGTATACGGGATTGAAAGGTTCGCGGACTTCTTCTCCATAACAAAGGAACTTGAGATTGCAAAGAAATGCGAATGTGATGTATTTCCGATCGCAGAGGGCGGCATCACCGCCGCACTGTGGTATTTTATAAGCGGTTTTAAAGGTGGAATTGATGTATCGCTTGAGGAAATTCCCATAAGGCAGGAAACTGTGGAAATATGTGAGCTTTTGGGAGTCAGCCCCTATGAGTTAAACGGAATTGGCTCGGTTCTCATAGCCACAGACAATGCATCAAAGGTATTAAACGAACTTCACGGCGCAGACATTCCTGCGAAGGTTATAGGAAAGCTTACTGATTCAAATGACAAGATATTGCGCAGAGCCGACGGGATAAGACATCTCGACCGACCCGCAATTGATTCATATTATAGAAGTATAGATCCGTTATATAAAAGGAAGGTAAGAATTATGAGGAAAAAAATACTGTCTTACATTGAGAAAAACAGCAGAGTGGATTTGAAGGAACTCTCGATCATGCTCGATATCAACGAGGATGAGCTTTTGAACGAGCTCCAGAAGATGGAGAAGGAGAGCGTTATCTGCGGATATCACACTCTCATAGACTGGGAAAAGGCCGGAGAGGAAAAGGTAAACGCCCTTATCGAGGTTTCGGTTACACTTGAGAGAGGTCAGGGATTTGACAAGATCGCGGAGCGCATATACAACTATCCGGAGGTCAGCAGTGTCTATCTCATTTCCGGAAGCTATGACCTGCTCGTTGGCATTGAAGGAAAATCACTGAAGGAAGTTTCGTCTTTCGTGTCAAATAAGCTTTCGGTATTGGAGAACGTGCTCAGCACAAAGACAAACTTTGTTCTCAAGAAGTACAAGGATTTCGGCACGATAATGGCTAAGCCGAAAAAGGATGAAAGACAGAAGGTGATGATATGAGAAAACCACTGTCAGATACAATAGTAAAGATAAAGCCATCAGGTATCAGAAAGTTTTTTGATATCGTAACAGAGATGGAGGACGCTATATCTCTCGGTGTTGGTGAGCCGGATTTTGACACTCCGTGGCACATCAGAGATGAGGGAATATATTCTCTCGAGCAGGGAAGGACTTTCTACACCTCCAATTCCGGACTTAAGGAATTGAAAGAGGAGATAGTAAAATTTCAGAAGAGGCGTTACGGACTTGACTATGATCCGTATAAGGAGACATTTATAACTGTCGGCGGTAGTGAGGCTATAGATCTCACATTCCGCGCTATGCTTGATCCGGGTGATGAGGTATTGATCCCGCAGCCGAGTTATGTTTCATACTATCCTTGCGCATTGCTTGCGGGCGGAGTTCCCGTGATAATCAACTTAAAGGCTGAAAATGAATTCAGACTCACGGCAGAGGAGGTCGAGGAGGCGATCACCGACAAGACCAAGATCCTTGTCCTACCTTTCCCGAACAATCCGACCGGAGCCGTTATGGAAAAGAAGGATCTCGAGGCAATCGCCGAGGTTGTTAAGAAACATGACATCTTTGTGCTCAGTGACGAGATATACTCTGAGCTTACATATCTAGAAAAACATGTATCGATCGCCGGACTTCCGGGAATGAAGGAGAGGACGATCGTAATAAACGGATTCTCAAAATCGCATGCCATGACAGGATGGAGACTTGGATATGCTCTCGGACCTGAGGAGATCCTCACCCAGATGTTGAAGATTCATCAGTATGCGATAATGTGTGCTCCGACCACCAGCCAGTATGCCGCAGTCGAGGCGCTGAGAAACGGTGATGATGATGTGGCTGCCATGAGGGAGGAGTACAACGAGAGAAGAAGATTCCTTCTTCACAGATTCAAGGAGATGGGACTTGATTGCTTTGAGCCGTACGGTGCATTTTATATGTTCCCGAGCATCCAGAAATTTGGAATGTCATCTGAGGAGTTTGCGACAAAGCTGCTTCACGCAGAGAAGGTTGCTGTGGTTCCGGGAACGGCGTTCGGAGATTGCGGAGAGGGATTCCTTAGAATATCATATGCGTACTCTATGGATAATCTGCGCGAGGCTCTGCTCAGAATAGAGAGGTTTATAGCATGTCTTTGATCCTCGATCATCTGTTTTATTCGTACGGCGCCGGATCGGCGTTTGAGACGCAGGCGCTTATAGATGTCAGCCTTACGGTCGATGATGGAGAGTTTGTCGCGATCATAGGGCATACCGGGAGCGGAAAGTCCACTTTGATCCAGACGATGAACGGCTTGATAAGACCGGTCTCGGGCAGCGTTTATTTTGAAGGTGCGGATATATTTGACGAGGGATATGATCTTAGGGCTTTGAGAACAAGGGTTGGGCTTGTGTTCCAGTACCCTGAATATCAGCTCTTTGAAACAACGGTTTTCAAAGATGTATGTTTCGGGCCTAAAAACCAGGGACTTTCTGAGAAAGAATGTGCTCTAAGGGCATATGAGGCGCTGAAGAATGTGGGACTTTCGGATGAACTCTTTGAAAGTTCCCCGTTCGAACTGTCCGGAGGTCAAAAGAGAAGAGTTGCTCTGGCAGGAGTGATCGCCATGAGACCGAAGATCCTGGTTTTGGATGAGCCCACGGCGGGGCTTGACCCGGTTGGAAGAAAAGAACTCTACAATCTGCTTTACAATCTTCGGAAAAAATACAGCATGAGTATTGTTCTCGTATCACACAGCATGGATGATGTCGCAGTCTATGCGGACAAGATCGTCGTTATGGACAAAGGACGCATAGTTCTTGGCGGAGATCCTTCTACGGTGTTTGAAAACGAGGAATTCCTGAAGGAATGCGGACTTGCTCTTCCGCAGACCACATCGCTTCTTCGACGGCTTAAGGCGGCGGGACTCGATCTGCCTGCGACGGCAGTGACTGTTGAGGAAGCAAAGAATGAGATAATCAATGCTCTTTATGCAAGGAGATAAAATTTTAATATGGGACGAGATATAACGCTCGGGCAGTACTACCCGACAGACTCGATAATACACAGGCTTGACCCCAGGGTTAAGCTGCTTGGGACTCTGATTTATCTGGTGTCCCTTTTTGTATTTAACGGGATAGTCGGATTTATCGTCGCAAGTGTGGCGCTGTTCGGCGTTATCTTTATATCCGGAATACCTCTCGGTTATGTGCTCAGAGGCATAAAGGGAGTATATATCCTCGTAATTATTACGGCGGTATTTAATATATTTTTCACCTCGGGGACACCGCTTGTCGTAGCGGGGACACTGGTGATATCAAAAGAGGGAGTGCAGCTTGCGATCCTTATGTCGATCAGGATCATCTATCTTGTTATGGGGGCTTCAGTCATGACCCTTTCCACCACACCCGGAAATCTTGCGGCAGGTCTTGAGAAGGGACTCTCTTTTTTGAAAGTGTTCGGTGTGCCGGTGCACGATTTTGCAATGATGATGACTATAGCTTTGAGGTTTATTCCGATCCTTATGGAGGAGGCTGATAAGATAAAGAAGGCTCAGATGTCGAGAGGAGCGGATTTTGATGCAAAGAATCTGATAAAGCGCGCAAAATCCTATGTGCCGATCCTGGTGCCGCTCTTTGTCTCGGCTTTTCGCAGGGCGAATGATCTGTCTGTTGCCATGGAGTCAAGGTGTTATCAGGGGAAAGGCACAGCCAGGTTAAACCCGCTTATTTATCAAAAGAGTGACCTGATCGCATATATAGTGATTGCGGCATACTTTGCGGGGATAATAGTGACAAGGGCTTTGGCAGTCACACACTGAGCCTGTCGAAGTGTCGTAAGTGGAGAGAAAATGAAAAAACGTATAAAACTGTATGTCGCCTATGACGGCACGTCATACAGCGGGTGGCAGTATCAGCCTAATGCAAATACAATAGAGGGTGTCCTGAACGAGAAGCTCTCGGAACTTTTGGGGGAGGAGATAACCGTGATCGGGGCCAGCAGAACCGACGCCGGTGTACATTCTCTCGGGAATATAGCGGTTTTCGACACGAGCTCACGGATTCCGGCAGAGAAGATAAGCTATGCGATAAACCCGTATCTTCCGGATGATATTGTGGTAAATTTCTCCTGCGAGGTTGCGCCGGATTATCATCCGCGACGCGTGAACTCTCAAAAGACCTACGCCTACAGGATACTAAACGCATCCTTCCCTCAGCCGCTGATGCGGAATGATTCGTTGTTCCTGCACGGAAAACTGGATGTTGACGCAATGAAAGAGGCGGCGCAATTTTTTAAAGGTGAGCACGACTTTGCATCGTTTTGTGCGGCAAACTCATCGGCGGAGACAACTGTTAGGACCATCTTCGACATCGATGTTCTGACGGATGTGGATTATCTCGCTTCAATCGGAAAACGTTTTGAACTTGGCAAAAACCAGGATCCGGAAGTAAGTACGGACTCTCCCGTGCTTATAACCATACTGGTGAGGGGGAGCGGCTTCCTGTACAATATGGTGAGGATAATTGCCGGAACTCTTGTCGAGGTGGGCAGGGGAAGAGTCAGACCCGACGAGATATCTTCTATAATAGAGGCGAAGGATCGGAGTGCAGCCGGTCCGACAGCGCCGGCATGCGGACTTACACATGTCTGCACGGTGGAGGAGAGTTGAGATAATATATGGGAATTCTAAAGACAGAAAAACTATTATATGAATATTTCAGACGGGATGAGGAGGGAAACGTTGACGGCATTCAGGTTGCCCTCGATCACGTTGATATAGATATAGAGCGGGGAGAGTTTGTGGCGATACTCGGTCATAACGGCTCGGGCAAATCAACCCTTGCGAGACATTTAAACGCCCTGGTTACTCCGCAGGAGGGAACGGTCTGGATCGATGGTCACGATACAAAGGTGACGGATGATATCTATAAGCTTCGCAGTATCTGTGGGATGGTATTTCAGAATCCGGACAATCAGATCGTTGAGAGTGTAGTTGAGGAGGATGTTGCCTTCGGCCCGGAAAACATCGGCGTGCCGCAGAGCAGACTCAGAAAGCGTGTGGATGATGCGCTTGAAGCCACGGGGATGAAGCGCTTTGCAAAGAAGAACATAAATCATCTTTCGGGAGGACAGAAGGCGAGAGTGGCGATATCCGGGGTGCTTGCGATGGAGCCGCCCTGCATAGTCTTCGATGAACCGACGGCGATGCTTGACCCGAACGGTCGAAGAGAGGTCATAGAGACGATGCGTTATCTCAACA
>CAJOQF010000251.1 GCA_905236295.1 uncultured Eubacterium sp.
ACAGTCCACTTATTTCAACCCGCCACAACTCTTGGCAGTCCCTTCTGAATAAAGAAAAATCCCCATCAGAATATCTGGTGGGGATTTGCGAACAATCTATTAACTCTAACACTAACTAATTTAATTTAACAACCTTCTAAAAAATGTTTTTATTTTTGCTTTATAAGACATAACATCGGGGCTGTCCTTATTATCCTTAATTACAGATGCCAAAGCGATGCATATATTATCATCTCCACCTGCATCAAGTGCAAGCTTTAACAATTCTTTCTCACAACGTTCTAAATCTAAATACGTATGATCCAAAACTCTTTCTATAGCCCAATCACGACATAGACCACACAAACCATCACTACACAATATAAACATATCATTTGGACTAACAGAACATGTTATGATATCTGGATTAGCAGGAATATCCAAATCGCCCAACCCCCGGGTTATGATATTATTTTCTGGATGGATAAAGGCTTCATTTTCGGAGATGTCACCACGATCCACCAATTCCTGAACATAAGAATGATCCTTAGTCAACAATTTCAAGCCCTTATTAGGATTATATACATAGCATCTACTATCTCCACACCATGCAATATATGCCATATCACCAAATATCCAACATAAGACTACAGTTGTCCCCATTCCAACGGCTTCGGAATTGAACTCAACAGCCTTTTTGATAGCATTATTGGCACTTTCTATTACCTTCTTTAGAAAACTCTTTTTTTTATCTACATCAGTATACTGGGCTATGCAATCAGGAGTAAAAGATTTTTTTATAGACTCAATTGCAACATGAGAAGCCACTTCTCCAGCTTCAGGTCCACCCATTCCATCTGCAACAATCATAATTGAGCCAGCATCTCCTATTGGTATATAAGACGCAGTCTCTTCCTGTTCCCAATTGGATATTAACAGGTTAGGGCATATAGCGAAAGCATCTTCATTATTCGCTCGTGCCTTACCGATGTCAGTTATGGCAGATAGTTTTATTATCATAAATACTTGCAGTCTTAATCAATGCACATTTTTGTGCAGTTTTATTGAAACCATTTTTCCCCATTAATAACATATAGACCATGAGGTAATGTTAGTGAGATCTTCCCATCAACGTTATTTGAGAAAATTGTTCTTCCATTTATAGAAAAGATTTCTACTTTTATAGGATAATTAGTTTCTATACAAAGGACATTACCTGATTCTTTGCGGATTGTCATATGAGTCTGATCTTCACAGTTTAATTCTTTTATATCTGTACTACCCACAATGGATATCTTATCCTGTTTCAATATCCGCAATTTTTCATCAGTTAATACTAAGTAATAATCTCCAGCTTTAATATTAGGGGTAATGGAAACATTTATGTTATACAATTGGCCATTATTGAGGATTTCTTTCCTGTATGAAAAGACTGCTGAGTCTTCATTATTAATGACAATATCTTCTGATACTTCCTTAATGAAATAATGTAGCTCTTGAACGTTCAACGTGCTGCTATTTTTAATTCTCAAAGAGAACTGTGCTTTTGTATTATTCTGTATGATATCTGGTGTTTCTTGGGCAATAGAGATATTCCTTTCCAAAGGGAAAATATCACAGACACATGACTGCGAATAGTTATAGCCGTTCATTCCTGTTAAGTCATCCACTGTATAATAGCCATCTCCATCTCCTCCCCAGCCAAAATTAAAGTGAAAAAGATTCAAGTTAGCATCATATCCATCTATAACGACAGCATGCCCCCCATATCCAGAATCACCTGCATATAACAATGGCTGTTGTTTATCGAGATTTTCGTATAATAATGATTCCCATTCTGACTGAGAAAACCTGCTCTTCACATGATATCTTCCACTTAGGCGGAACTGAGATGAAAAAGGCTTAATCACATCATTAATATGTCCACCAGTTCCAGTTGCACTATATTGCAACCAAGCCGAAGTGCCTACGATGTAGGTCAAGTTAGCAACGGCATTTTCTTCGTCTTCACTCTCTTCACCTTTATATTCAGTTTTTATCAAATTCCATTTGTATTCCGTCCCTGCAGGAACCGAATATGTTACAGGTGCCTTCCCATAAGAATACACAGGTGTATCATATAAGGTAGTAGAGGGGTTGTCTTTATTCCAATAATAAACGATCTGTGATGCAGCTATTGCCACGCATCCTGCAATAGACTGTATTTTTCCATCCTCAACAATAGGGGAGAACTTATTATAAGGTTTTCCTTGATGCCAACTGGTTTTAATTAGAGTTGGGATAGACAAACGACTTTCCTGTGACCTTGTCTGAGAAATCCTTTTTTCATCTGCCGTTTTTGGGTGATTTGTATATCGGTTATGGCTATTAATCCACTGCTTCAAATAAGGAGGGAGTTTTTGAGAATCCCAATTACCATATTCTGAATAACCTATAATCCTCAATGATCCATCCCAACTTGAATTAACAATAACATACCCACAATCTCTACCCTTTGAAAATACAATATAATTATCATTTACTTCAACAGCATGATACTTATAATTACATCCGAAAGATACTTCAGCAATTCTTTTTGCTTTTTCCGCATCAATAGTCTCAGAATGAACAAGTTTAGTAAAAAACAATGCTATTATAAACAAATAGAACCTCATATTTTTTTTAAAGGTGGAATCACTCAAATAGCGATTCCACCATCTTTCTATTATTTACTTCTATCCCAATGATTATTGTCTGCTACGCCAAAATACGGATTACCAATATAGTCGTAATCCCAATATGACAAATATGCCTTACCTGGTTCTGTCTTATATTCAGATTGTCCATATGATCCATAAAAGCCATCATGGTCTTTCATTGAATATCCAAAACAAAGTCTAGTAGTTTTATCCGTATTAAATATATAACTATAACTCCAAGCGTCATCATCTAATCCAAACATTTTATAAAGCTCAAAAATCCGACCATACATCCAATCTTGATAATACCATGTATTTGTTCCCGGTTCATCTCGCATATTATACCGGTTGGTTGCATTAGGATCTAAATTAAATGACTGCGTAACATCTTTTGTATATAATGTAACCTCTGTTAAACTATCGCCATATACTTTTGGATCCCATTTACTGAAATTTTCCCAAAGACTATATACGATACATCCTACAGGTTTAGGTTTTGTAGCTATTCTTGCACCATTTTCTTTAGTTATAGCAAATTTCTCTGAGGATTGAGACATAACATACCACTGCCCAAATCTTCCTTTTGGCTGTAATTTGGCTGTTGACATTTTCTCTTTATCTAATAACTCCCACATGGAGGATTTGTCTAGAGAATCTTCAGTAAAGGTTAGTGTAGTTATAGCATAATAATCACCGCTACGCAGTGTCTTTTCTTTTGTCATACTATTCGTGTTACTAAGATACTCAACTATAGAATCCACCAACAACTCGTCCTTATCATATATCAAGGTACGCCATTGGATATGTCTTTGTTCTTCAGAATAGAATGTTGGAAATGATTTTTTTAGTGGTTTTACCCCGTGATACGTATCTTCATATGTATATGAAGAAAACAAATCTGTAGGATCAGCCGTAATAGTCAGCGTGTTATAATAAATCGGTTCTGGTGCTTTTACCGATGTCACTTCTATAGCATCATTTGTACAAGATAATAACAAACATATAGAAGCTACTACTATTCCTATTGATTTCCTTTTCATAATTATGATAAAATATAAATGATCAGAATTTTACAACATTAAATAACCACGAGAGAGATACCTCAATGAAGCTCATCTTCGCTGGGAGGCTCTCTTTTGCTAACTCGCTAGTACCGATATAATAACGAGCATTGATATCCAAACCTGTGTTAGGAATTGTATAGCCAAGACCTATCGCAACACGAAGATCTCCACCCTTCAGATCACTTGTGTTATACTTAACAGACTCAATTCCTGGATAAGGTTGATTCAAATTCAAGCTTAATGCATCTGGACTTTTTGACATCAGCATAGCGAAATCGGGGCCTGCTTCAATATAAAGTCCATTCAATGCTCTGGAAGTAGCCATAGGGTACACTTGTAATAACAAAGGAATCTCCAGATAACCTAATGACAGGTCGTCATTGGCAATGGTTTTAGCTTTGGCTGAACGATATTTTAGTTCCAGGCCAACACCAATCATACCAGTACCTTCGTAAGAATTCTCGGTGGCTCTACCGAAACGGGCTCTCAAAGCGACACCGCCAGAAAAGCCGAAGCTTCCACCATCGAACAAATCACACTCTGCAGGTTGCCCTGAAATGGATGACAAAGAGCCTCCAATCTTAGGTCCTACAAACAACACATTTTTTTTCGACGAATTTCCGATATCAGAAATGTCGAGCTCACCATTGCTTTGAGCAAGACAGTATTGACTGCTCAAAATGGCGAGTGCTAAAAATAGCTTTTTCTTCATAAATTAAAAATTAAAAAAAACAAAACGATATCATAAAACTAAAATATCCACTTTTCTGGGTTTAAGAGTTATCTTATTTTTTGTTACAGTATTTCCATTTGAAGTACTTACTCTTACATACTGGTTATTGTGTCCTGATTTGATATTAGGAAAATAGGACTTAATCGTCTTTACTGATTTTGCATCAATTGTCACTGATTCTGTAATCTTCTCAAATTCTGCATCACCACCCGTCATCGTCACTGTTGTTCTTATGACTTCATCATTGGGATTTCTAATTTCTGCAAAAACCCATATTTTATCATTGTCATCTGCTTCTGTATTTTTAATAGAGATGACAATCTGGAGTCCTTGAGTTTTCTTCTTGAACGTGTAGGAAATTGTATCAGATGCCAAGATCATTCCATCTGACAAAACGTCAACGATATATGATTGCTTATCACTTTTAGGATTTGTTTTGAATGTATAAATATCGCCCTGACAGTTGATGTCTTGCGGAGAAGAGTTCACGTCTTCTTTTACTACAACATCTACTCCTCGCTCTTTATAGATATCAGGAGTCAAAAGAGAAAAAGAGCATTCAGCATTCTTACCTGAATTATAGACAACATCAGATTTATGAACTGAAATAGAAAAAAGATCAGAACTTTCAATATATTTTAGTATTCCACACTTGCCTTTTGTATGGACAATTGTGTATCCGTCTACAATTGGGGTCGCACTATCGAATTGAATAGGAAGAAGTGTCATGTCATCTTTCATAAAACCATATTTTCCATTAATCTGAGTTGGAGAAATCCCTATTTCTCCTGATGACATCTGTGAATATGGAATAGTCATGTCACGTTTTGACAATTCAGAAAAGCAGTACAGATAGTCTATTTTGGTAGCCTTTGGTTTAGAGACACTTTTACACTTTTTTGTTTTTGCATTAAAACTATAAAATTTGCCCTCTGTATCCCAAATGATGGCTTCACCATTGTAGACGTTTGTTCCATTCCTGACTTTTCCAACTCCTATTATCATTGGCTGTTTTTCTCCGGATTTATCAATAAGTGCATATTCCTTATTATGGAAAACAGATGCATATCCCTCGCTGAACGGCTTGATTGTAGTATAATGCTCATTAAAGCCTACTACTTCTGACCCTTTCTCATCAATATATCCTTTCTCGCCTTTCTCGTTTTCTACTGATAGCAGACCGTCTGAGTAAAAAACTTGACCAAGCAAAGCGTAATAGGTCTTTGAAAACTTGCTAAGGTCTCCAGAAGCGCTCAGAGTACCTACCACTCTATCTCTCTCGTTTTCTCTGCTTATTAAGATTGCCAGATTCTCATAAAATGGTGTTATTTCACTACAAACAGCATCAACAACAATGGTCCCATCAGGCTTAATGATTCCTATTTTACCATTGTTTACAAATTGATACAAACCATTTGTTATCTGATTAATCTCAGAATAATCCCGAGGTGTCATTGTCCAAACAAATGTCTGTGCAGAAACAGGATTTGCCATGAA
>CAJOQF010000252.1 GCA_905236295.1 uncultured Eubacterium sp.
AGCATTCCTTGTCTCCTCTCCGTAAACAGTGAATGTGATAATGCCTCCGTTTGTATATCCCTCAATGTATACCGGGGTATTCAGGTTATTCTTGAATTTGAAATCCTTATATGTTCCGGAGATCGCCGCGTCCATCGACGGCTCCACATAACTTACTATCATCGAATGGCAGAATCGCTCTACCACCTCAAGCTCAGAGCGGATGACCGCATTGTAGAGGGTGGTCGAAACCTGACATATCCCGCCTCCGTACGTCTCTACAGTTGTGCCGTTTTCGTATGAGCCGGCAAGCTCGTATCCGTTTTCGGCTTCAAACGGGCTCACAGTTTCATATACCGAAAATTCCTCACCCGGATAGATGAGCGAACCATTTATCTTGCTGCATCCGTTCGCCACATTTTGAGCTCTGCCCCACGCCGAGCTCGAATAGTCTGTTGAGTATGTGCCAAGCACATCCTTAACCTTTGAAAGCTCCTCGGCGCTTCCCCTTGGAGCTGTAACTTCAGCGTCGAGCATAACAGTGTTGTTCTGCTCATTCCATTCGTGCTCGATAAAATCTATGACCGTCTGTGTCGATTCATCAATATTTATCTCCACGCCCGACTTGCCCTCAACTACAACAAACTCACCGTTCTCTCTTGTGAGCCCGTAGTCAACCGGCTCCTTATTAAGCTTTTTCTCTTTTCGTTCAAGCACTTTTTTCACCGCATTTTCATCCGCGGTAAAAACGATGTCGAAAGCCACTCCTGTATTTTCAAGGTCGATCTTTTCCTTGTAACGTTTTATGAGATTTCCCTTCTCACCGACAAGCAGGGCATCATCCACAACATCAGTATTTCCCCAGCTGACCTCAAGATCTCCCGCACTTACCTTCACGCTGCCCTCCTCGGTCTTGAGCTTGATCTTGTCTGTCATATAGGTCTCAACCTTTGACTCAACCGCAGCGGTCGCCGCTTCCTTTGTCATACCGGAAACGTCAACTCCGTCGATCGTTACACCTGTGGGAATAGTCGAGCCATCCCCGTCATCGACAGCAGTTGTAACACTTCCGGTGTCCTCGGCGGAAGCCCCTTCGTCAATGATAATATTCCCTTCGATTCTTTCGCTGTCCGCATCCTGTGCAAAAACGCTTCCTCCGGTAAGTCCAAGAAGTATCGCGCCTGCCACAAATGCTGACTTCACCATTCTTTTCATATCTTTTACCTATTTTGTCAATCTGTTTAAAAATACAATTTCTAGTATAGACCTATTTCTGATTTATTTTCAAGCAAAATTAGTAACAAATATGTCGTGACATAAAAATAAATCAATGTTATAATCTGCTAAAAGTTTTTAAGGATGGTAACGACTATGGTATTTCCGGTTCTGCTTGGTTTTATGGTGTTCGTTGTTCTGCTGGCGATCATTCTGAGAAGGAACTCACACATAGAAAAAGAAGCCGAAGAGGCTTTCTGGCAAAAAGAATATGAAGCTAACAAGACCAGAAGACAGGATTTAAGTCTCCTCGACTACATAAAGATTCCGGTGGACAAACTTCCATTTGGCTGCTGCCCCTTTCCGGAGATACAGGCGATCGAAGAACAGATCACGGAGCTTTCAA
The DNA here is from genome assembly GCA_905236295.1 of uncultured Eubacterium sp. Taxonomy (GTDB): domain Bacteria; phylum Bacillota; class Clostridia; order Lachnospirales; family Lachnospiraceae; genus Eubacterium_C. Next base: position 1,601 of record CAJOQF010000252.1, read on the forward strand.
AAAAACGCATCTTTAATTTTGAAGGCGCTACCAACACCGAATTGAAAGCCAAATACGGCACTGCAAACCTGGATGAGCTGATACAGTTTGACGAAGCCTTCATTAATCTGGTTCGTCTGTTAAACGAATGGGGAATCTCACTCTACGATATGGAAATGCTCCCCGAAGCAAAAAGTATTCTGGAATTTGCCGTAGATATCAAATCCGATATTCCTGCCACTTATGTGACCCTGGCAAAGATCTATAAACGCGAGAAAGAATTTGACCGTGTAGAAGAACTGACCCGCAAGGCAGCAGCTCTAAAGAGCACTTCCCGCGAGTCAGTGTTAAAAAAGCTCGAGTTGTTCGTTTAACCATCCGGTGACGTTTAACAACCCGTCCTCCGAAAATTCAAAGAGCTTAAAGCTCTTTTTTTCGTCCGGCGTTGCATCAAAGCAAAACGGTTTGGGATAGACCCACGCCTTTAGCATATCAATCTCATCCTCCGTCACCTTTTCTATGCGATAACGCATATTTTTCATGCTCCCCGTAAAGGGGAGTTTTTTGTAGAAATTTAGCGCAAGCAAGTCTTTTCGCTCTATCATGATCATTCTCCAATTTCAAAATCAACCGCTTACAAACAACATCATTATCGGGATCGTAACCACCGAAAGAAGTGTCGTCGAAAATACCATCTTTGCCGAGAGATCGACATTTGTTCCATATTGCTCGGAGAGCAGCGATACCGTCGTGGCTGTA
>CAJOQF010000253.1 GCA_905236295.1 uncultured Eubacterium sp.
CCTTCGTAAGATTGACAAATACTCCTATGGCTAATAGCTTACCAAATCCGTGCTTGTTATATATGAATCTTTTATCAGTAAGAAGTCCGTGTCCGTTTTCTACAAAAAGCTTACTCTTTACTCTGTTGCAAACTCCTTCTTTTATGACTTTTTCCTGCTCCAACGAGCTTGTATCAGACGCCCTGGAATTACTATTTACAGGTGTGCCACATTTAGCGCAAAACTTTGCATCCAATAATAATTCCTCTCCACAATTCGTACAAAATGCCATCGTTTCACCTCATTTACTTTCTCATGACGGAGGTCTCTTTCCCATCATCTTAATAATCGCTTTTTCATCTGCACACGGGTAAAGCTCCTTTACCCGGTTTATGATACGTTCCCAAGATTCATGCGGACTTTCGGAATATGCCGCTGTTACTGTGTCATATCCCCAGACCGTCTCCGGCGGAAACATTACGGAGACAGCCATGCCGTACTCTTCGCCGCGCTTATTCACTCTCCGGCGAAAATCAGTAATCACAAGATACATCTGCATCTGAAGTCCCGTGATAATCCCGGGATAATTCTTTTCGCCTCCCTTGCCAAAGCCCGCCTTTTTCTTAAGCTCCGTAGACAGGATTTCATCTTCTTTCCACAATGTATCACCGTCATCATCCTCGCTGATATAAAAATCCATGATTTTCTTTTCACGTCGGTTTGCACGGCCGTCCTCCCATCGGGCATCGAAGTCATATCCGTCTCGTCTGAAATTTGCAAAATACGGCAGCCACCGCTTGCTGATAAACCCTGCTTTCTTATCGAAAAACTTGCCGTAAGCTACTTCGCGGCTTCGAGCAATAATCTCCCGCCAGACCCACGGATCCTGATCCGGATCTTCCGTCCACCAGAAATCCGATGAGACATGCTCTTCTGCGGAAAACCCCTCTATATCATTTGCAAAGAGCGGAAGAAATCCTATCTCGTTTATCCAATTTATAAGTTCCTGCCATGTGCGGATGCGATAAGGGTCATCCCATGACAATCCCCGCATCACCCATGTCCCGTCTTCAAATGCCATTTTTATACACCAAGAGTCTCTATCCAGCTTTTAATCTCGTCCTCTGAAGCATCGGATGCCAATCTCTTTTCACCGACAAACTCTGCACCCGGAGCCGAAGGCTTTAATTCCTTCATGGTATTTCCCATTCCGCTTGAACCTGATGTGGCAAAAAGTACAATCTTTTTGCCTGTCAGATCATACTGCTCCAGAAATGTATTGATGATTGTCGGTGCCACATACCACCAGATGGGGAATCCTACAAATATACAATCATATGCATTCATACTGTCCACTTTGCAATCTGCAGCTATCGCCGGTCGGAAGGATTTATCCTTCATCTCAACAGAGCTACGACTCTTTTCATCCTGCCAGTTAAGATCTGCCGGCGTGTACAATGTTTCCGGCACAATCTCGAATATGTCCGCATCGGCCGCTTTTGCAACCACCTCAGCAACCTTCTTTGTAACTTTGCTTGCACTAAAAAATGTTACTAACTTCTTACTCATGATAATTTCCTCCTCGTTTACCAAAATTCTATCTGCTCCATGATCTCACCAATGCTCGCGCAAAACATCGGATTCCGTTCAATCCCGATATTTCATCTTAAGCTCTACCTCAATGGACGGATCCACATTTTCGGCGAATGTCTTTTCATCTTCAAAACTGCCCACGATCAATAGACCTCCATCCTCCAATCTCTTTTGCATACTTGCCGCCGCTTTGCCTCTTCGGAACTGTCATCTTCATATATAGTCCGGTCTCATCCTGCATCGGCTTTGCAGGAATCGTATCGGTTTTACCCTGCCCGTCAAGGTTTGCGGCAACTGCAAGACACGCCGCATCCACAATATCATCCGCCTGACATTTAAGGCGTTTTGTCTCATACAGTATCCATTCCAGACCGATTTTTTCAAGGTATCTTTTTAACACTTTGACCCTTTCAACAATTCCATCGATATCGTGTTTACTCGTCGCCAGAACCTCGCCGTTTAATCTCCCAAAGCAAAGCTCCGGATGGCTCTCCAAAATGACATTCTTATACTCTGCGTTGCTTTGCAAGAACTCATCCACTTCTCTTATCTTTGGAATAATGGCATCCGTCTGGCTCGTAAACTTCTTGCCAAGGACAGCTACATTTGCCTTGATGCGCTCCTCCTTTGTATTTTCATAGACAGCCTTTCGGCAGGGAGCCGGAAAAAGTGTTGATGCTCTGTTTTTAAGTTCTTTCCTTGCGACCATTTCCGGACGGATATCGGAAGATTTTCCCTGCAGTCCTATCACCATATCTATAATGCAACGGTCAAACGGAATTTTATCAATAATCTGCGCAATGCTCTCAAATTTGTAAAGTTTCAAATTACCATCGCATATCTTTGCCGTAATCCATCCGCCTTTGCATCCATCTATCCCCAGTGCCCTGACATTCGGATCAATAAAACGGGATTCACTCTCTGCCCCACATATATCTCCAGCACTAAACCCTGATGATAATATGTAAGATCCATAAGACGAAAAATTGTTATATCCGATGACCTGATACCGGTTTCCTCTTCCAATTCACGATACGCCGCGGCAAGCGAATCTTCTCCGGGTTCTACTTTTCCACCCACAAAATTATATAACCCCTTGTAAGGATCCTTAATCCGTTTACAAAAAAGTGTTTCGCTTTTATCCGAATTAAACACTACAATGCAATTTAAATGCTTCATTTAACTTTAGCCCCACTATCCCAAAAAGAACCATAATAAGAATACCGCAACAATAACCACCATAATCACAGGACCAAGTATATTTCCTTTTTGATTTCTTCTTTCTCCAATTTCTTTATCAAGTTCTTCCTGTATCCGCAGCTCATCATCCCTGAAGCAGGAATCCTCTAACGGATCATCCGTATATCGTCCATCTGACATAGACTAATCCCCCTATTTTCATAGCTGTCACACTCTATAATGCCAATGCGCTCCTCAAAAACTCACTATATCTTCCATCACTGTCATACACTGCAATATGATCTGTATCGCAGCTTCTATTCTTAAACGAAGGATATAAAAATCCGCATACAGGCTCACTGATCTCACCCTTCGAATCAAGCGGTGCGATAGCACAGACCATATAGCTATAGACTTCCTCCGATTCCCACTGTTCCTCGTTATCCATACCTTTTACGGGAATATCATAGCTTCCGAAATATACAAATATCCCATATGGCGCATTCGTGTGATACCTTTCGCCGAAATACTCGTAGAGATTCATCATTAGCGCGTCATTTTTAAGTTCGCATCCTCTCAATCCCTCAAGGAGCATCTGTATCTGCTTTGCATCCGCACCCTTACCGGGAAAAGCATATTCTTTAAGCTGCTCATTTGTATCGGAAAACGGTATCGCCTTTGCCACCGCCA
>CAJOQF010000254.1 GCA_905236295.1 uncultured Eubacterium sp.
CGAAAGAAGTTTCACGGACAGGTATTCTTTAGCTATTTTATAGGATACGGAATTGTCAGGGCTGTGATCGAGCCGATCAGAACAGATCAGCTATTGATCCCCGGTACCAGCTTCCCGGTCTCGTGGCTTGTTTCGATAATACTTATAGCGGCAGGAGTTATACTGCTTATTATATTCAACAAAAAAGAGAATGATAGACAGTCGATGTATATCCGATAATGTGCTGATAAGTGGCCGACCACAACATATTGTGGTCGGTCTTTTTTTGTGCACAAGTTTCTAAAAATGCTTGATTTTTACAATTTTGTGCCATAAAATGTAGAAAAGTGGAGCAAAGTGGTAGGAAAGTGTAACAAAGTGGAGTGACAACATGTTCACAGGTCAATATAATCACACAATTGATCCTAAAGGCCGACTTATACTCCCGGCAAAATTCAGGGAAATACTCGGCGAAGAATTTGTGGTCACCAAGGGATTGGATGGCTGTCTTTTTGTATACCCGAAAGACGAATGGGCAAAGATTGAAGAGAAATTTCGGGAGGTTCCACTGACAACTAAGGATGCAAGAAAGTTTTCTCGTTTCTTCTTTTCGGGAGCTGCCCCCTGCGAGTTGGACAAGCAGGGGCGCGTTTTGCTCCCGCAGGTGCTCAGAGAATACGCAGAACTCGAGAAGGAGGTCGTTGTGGCCGGCGTATTAAACCGCATTGAGATCTGGGATAGCACGAAGTGGAGCGATGAAAGCGATTATGATGATATGGATGAGATAGCAGAGCACATGGCAGACCTCGGATTGTCGATCTGATGCTCATCCGCCAAAAAAGATTGTTCGACAGATGGAGTTTAAACATAAATCCATACTTCTGGATGAAGTGATTGAAAATCTTAATATTAAAGAAGACGGAGTCTATGTGGACGGCACTCTGGGTGGCGGAGGTCACAGCTATGAGATTGCAAAGCGGTTGTCCGATGCCGGTAAACTCATTGGAATAGACCAGGATGAGGATGCCATAGCGGCGGCTACCAAGAGACTGGATCCGTTTAAGGACAGAGTCTGTATCGTAAAGAGCAATTATGAAAATATGATACAGGTATTAAAGGAACATTCGGATGGCAGTGCCGATGGTATCCTTTTAGATCTCGGGGTTTCGTCATATCAGCTCGATGATGAGACAAAAGGTTTTTCATACAGGTTCAAAGATGCCCCCCTCGACATGAGGATGGATAAGGATGCGCAGATCGATGCGGCGTATATGCTTAATAATTCTGACGAGCAGGAGCTTTTCAGGATCATTAAAACCTACGGCGAGGAGCGATATGCAAAAAATATCGCAAGAAACATTGTAAAAGCGAGGCAGAAAGAAGAGCTTAGAACTTCGGGACAGCTTGTCAGAATAATTGATGAATCTATTCCGGCAAAGTCAAAAAGGGAGGGTGGGCATCCCGCCAAAAGGACATTTCAGGCGATAAGAATTGCCTGCAACAGGGAACTCGAGGTGCTCGAGGATACTCTCGAAAACATGATAGATGCATTGCGCGACGGCGGGAGGATTTGCGTCATTACTTTCCATTCTCTCGAGGATCGCATTGTAAAAAATATATTTAAAAAAGCTCAGGATCCGTGTACGTGTCCGCCGGATTTCCCGGTATGTGTATGCGGTAAAAAATCGAAGGGTAAGGTTATCACCAGAAAACCGATCATCCCTTCCGATGAGGAGATGGAAGAAAATCCGCGCAGCAAAAGTGCAAAACTCAGGGTGTTTGAGCGACAGACGGATTGATTGAAAATGGAGGCGGAAGTATGGCAAGAGTGGACAAAAGAGATTACACATCCAAGGACAAAAACACATACAATCTTTACGTAGACGGAAATCTTGCCTATGTAAGCGAACCGGCGCCGGAGATACCGGCAGAACAAAAAACTGAAAAATACATAGACAGCAAGACCAGGAGAAACAGAGCCAGGGCAAAATCCATCAATTTCAGACAGGTGATATTTTTTGCGCTTGGTCTATTGATAGTCGGTGGAGCGTGTTCAGCCATGATTTATTCGCAGGCGGCGCTAAACCATGCAAAGGCTGAGGTGGTATCGCTTTCGGATGAACTTATCACACTTAAGGATGCGAATGATGCCGCCAAACTAAGGATAGATCAGAGTGTCGATGTGGAGGCGATCCGCAAGAAGGCGATCAAGGAATTCGGTATGGTATATCCTAAGAAAAAACAGGTTGTATCTTACAATGTAAAGGACTCTGACTACATGGAACAGTATCGAGAAGTAGAATGATAAAACTATGAAAAAACGTGTAAAAAAAGAACCTAAAAAGTTTTTGTTTAGAATGAAGAAAAAGCTGGTACTACTTTTTATGATAGTAGTACTGGCTTTACTTGCGTTAGGAATAAGGATTGGTTACATCGTCTTTAACGAGGGAGACACCTACGCAAAGACCGTACTCTCGCAGCAGTCGTATGACAGCAGGGTGATCTCGTACAAGCGCGGGGACATTCTCGACAGGAAGGGCAATGTGCTTGCGACCAGCGAGGATGTATATAATGTAATCCTTGACTGCAAGGTGATAAACAGTGACAAGAAATATCTCTCTCCGACTATAAGTGCTCTCACGAGCTGCTTTGACATAACCGAAGACGAGATAAAGACCATACTAAAAGACAATCCTAAGAGTCAGTACTATGTTCTGTTTAAAAAGATCTCATATGATGAGACAGAACAGTTTAACGAGATCAAGGAAGACGAGAAAAAGGGAAAGAACGTAAAGGGAGTCTGGTTTGAAAAGGGCTATCAGAGAGTCTATCCGTTTTCAACTCTCGCCAGTGATGTGATAGGGTTTACGACTTCGTCGAACGAGGGAATGACAGGGATAGAGAATTATTATAACTCTACTTTAAACGGAACAAACGGTCGCGAGTACGGATATCTTGATTCCGATTCGAGCATATCAAAGACAGTTATCGACGCGGTTGACGGCGAGACGGTTATGACTACGATAGATGTCAATATTCAAAAATCCGTTGAAAAGCATGTGAAGAAATTCCTTAAAAAATACAAGGATAACGCTAGGGACGGTGACGGTGCGAAGAATATCGGCGTGATCGTTATGGATCCGAATAACGGGGAGATCCTTGCGATGGCAGATTATCCGAATTACGATCTGTCGGATCCGTGGTCTCTCGATGCGTATTACACAGAAAAACAGCAGAAGAAGATGAGCGAGGAGGACAGACTCGATGCGCTCAACGAGATTTGGCAGAATTTTTGCGTTACATCCACTTATGAGCCCGGCTCCACAATAAAGCCGTTTACGGTTGCGACCGGACTTGAAACGGGTACACTGACAGGCAATGAGGTGTACTACTGCGACGGAGTACAGAAGGTTGCGGGTCATGAGATCCACTGTGTAAACAGAAGCGGTCACGGCAATGAGACAGTGCGCGGGGCGCTCATGGACTCGTGCAATGATGCCATAATGCAGATGGCGTTTGCGATAGGAAAGAAAAATATCGTAAATTATCAGAATGTGTTTAATTTCGGCCTAAGAACCGGCGTGGATCTGCCGGGAGAAGCAAGAACTGATACACTTGTCTATTCCGAGGAGGATATGGACAAGGCTTCACTCGCCACAAATGCATTCGGGCAGAATTTCAACGTGACCATGATTCAGGTTGCAAGCGGATTTTCTTCGCTTATAAACGGAGGTTATTATTATCAGCCCCACATATTGAAAAAGACCATGGACGAGGACGGCAACATTATTTCTGAGAATGATTCCGTTCTCCTGAAAAAGACTGTATCAAAGGAGACTTCAGATACGCTTAGGGATTATCTCTACAGTGTGTGCGATAAGGGAACGGGCTCTACGGCCAAGGTCGAGGGATATTCCATGGGCGGCAAGACGGGAACAGCCCAGAAGCTCCCGCGCGGAAACGGAAACTATCTTATTTCATTTATAGGATACGCGCCTCAGGATGACCCTCAGGTCGTTATCTACATAACCGTTGATGAGCCGAATATTGAGGATCAGGCTCATTCGAGCTATGCACAGGAAGTGGTTCATGATATTCTGGAGGACATTCTCCCGTACATGGGCATTTTCCAGGATGAGAAGAAGTCTAAGAAATCAAACAAGAGCGATACTAACAGTGATGCTACTACCGATGTTCCGGACGACGACAAGGAAGATGAGGTAAAAGAGGAGCAGACAGAAGAGGAAAAGCTTGACAACATTGATACAATGGAAGAAGAGACTGAAGAAAACGAGGAGGATTGATTGGAAATGTTAAAAGTAGCATTACCGATAATTATTTCATTTGTGCTTTGTGCCATTCTCACAAAGCAGTTTATACCGTTGCTTTTGAGACTTAAGATAGGTAATACGGAGAGGGAAGAGCTGAAGAGCCACCAGTCAAAGGGCGGTACGCCGAGCATGGGTGGCATAGCCATTATCATTGCGATAGCGATAACCACGGTTGTCTTTATGAGAGATGACCCGATGGCGCTGCCGGTACTTCTGGTTACGGCGGGCTTTGGAGTGATAGGATTTATAGATGATCTTCTCAAGACGGTCAAGAAAAAGTCGGATGGTCTCATTGCGTGGCAGAAGATGCTTCTTGAGATTGCAGTGACATTTTTCTTCTTCATTTACATGTACAAGGCGAATGTGTCAATGGGAATGATAGTTCCGTTTACGGATTACATCTGGTATGTTGGCTGGGTGGGAGTTCCGCTTATGTTTATCGTGATGATTGGAACGGTAAACGGAGTAAATTTCACCGACGGAGTGGACGGACTTGCATCTACAGTGACGATAATCGTAGCGATGTTCTTTTTGATCTTCTCGGTTCACACCGGCGGCAATCTCACATCCATCATAGGTGCGGTTATCGGAGCTTTGATGGGATTTTTGATCTTTAACCTTCACCCGGCAAAGGTGTTTATGGGAGATACCGGCTCGCTGGCACTCGGAGGATTTGTCGCAGCCACGGCATATATGACACAGACTCCTATAATAATGGTCATAGTCGGACTTATATACTGGATAGAGATTCTGTCCGTTATGATCCAGGTTGGATATTTTAAGATGACTCACGGAAAGAGAGTCTTTAGGATGGCACCTATCCACCACCATTTTGAGCTTGGCGGATGGAGTGAGACAAAGGTTGTGGGAATGTTTGGAATATTTACATTCTTTATGTGCCTTATAGGCTATCTGGCAGTAGGTAAACTTTTGTGATTTTGAGGGGATGTCATGGGCGAGTCGGCAGTCAGGAAAACTAAATACCGAAAGAGAAGTGTAGCGACAGAGGGAACGTCCTATTTTGATTTCATACTCTTTTTTATCGTGATAGTTCTGATCGCGTTCGGACTTGTAATGCTGTTTTCCGTTACCTCGTATGAGTCGACCGACAAATTCGGCTACTCATATTATTATCTGAAACATCAGCTTATCGGAGTTGCAATCGGAGCTGTCGTAATGCTCTTCTTTGTCCTGGTGGATTATCACGCCTGGCTTAGATGGGTTCCGGTGCTCTACATCCTGACTTTGATACTGCAGCTTGCGGTCTTCGTTCCGGGGATCGGAGTTGAGATCAATGAATCGAGGAGATGGATCGGAGTCGGAAATATGACGTTTCAGCCGTCCGAGATTGCGAAGATCGCGGTAATTGTGGTGATGGCGGCTATCATAAGCAAGATACCGTCCCAGCTTAAAAAGTTTAAGACTTTCGTTAAGATGATAGTTCTCGCGGCAATCCTTGTAGTGCCGATCGCGTTGACGGATCTTTCGACTGCGGTCATAATATTTGCGATCGTTGTCGCTATGCTTTTTGTCGCCAGTCCGAAAATATGGCACTTCGTGGTCGGAGGAGTACTGGTGGTGATGGCGGGCGCCGGTTTTATACTGTTTGCGGGATACAGAGCGAAGAGACTTGCGGATTTCTTTTCCGATGACACAGTGTTTCAGACGCAGCAGGCTCTCTATGCGATCGGTTCCGGAGGCTGGTTCGGAAAAGGACTTGGAGAGAGTCTTCAAAAGCTCGGATACGTTCCCGAGGCTGAGAATGATATGATCTTTTCAATCATTGGTGAGGAGCTTGGAGTTTTTGGAATAGTCTGCGTGATACTATTGTTTGTATTGCTGTTGTGGAGATATATTTTCGTGGCAAGCAATGCGCCGGATCTCTACGGGGCAATGATCGCAGTAGGGGCTTTTGCCCATATTTCATTGCAGGTAGTATTAAACATCGCCGTTGTTACCGGAACAATACCGAACACCGGAGTCACGTTGCCGTTTATCAGTTACGGAGGTACATCGATCATTTTCCTCATGGCGGAGGTCGGGCTGGTGCTTTCCGTGTCGAGGCGAATACGGCTTAAGAATTAAGAATGACCCTTTGACGTGTATTTAACTCGTCGGAGTGACGAGGTAGGATTGTTAGATGATCAAGGAAGAAAGACGACGAAAAAAACGACGAAAACGAATATTGATTGTGCTTATAATTGTCGGGGCGATAGTGGCTGCGGGAGCCTTTTTCGTGCTTGAGGTATGCACGGTCAGGGATGTCGAGGTCGAGGGCAATGTGCTCTATGATGACGAGACTATAAAAAACACCGTACTAAATGACAAGTTCAGCACAAACACTTTGTATGTCTTTTTCAAGAATAAGTTTTCCAAAGGTGAGGAGATGCCGTTTGTCGACAGTGTTGAGATAAGCGTTAGCCTGCCGCATAAAGTACATATAACAGTGTACGAGAAGGGAATGCTCGGGTATGTCTATGTTGATTCGATGGGACAAAATGCCTACTTCGACAAGGACGGAATCGTTGTGGAGATATCCGAAAAAAAGATAAAGGATGTTCCGATCATAAAGGGAATGTCGATCGACGAGGTGGTGCTTTTTGAAAAACTGCCTGCGGATGATGTGATGCTTGATACGTTATTAAACATAACAAGATCACTTGAAAAATTTGAACTTGTACCGTCGAGCATTGATGTTTCGGATTCCGACAACATGAAACTCAAGTTTGGCAAAATAACGGTTGAGTTTGGGGACGAAGAATATCTGAATGAAAAAATGACCCGATTGTCATATATTCTGGGAGAGCTCAAAGGTAAAAAAGGAACCCTGTATATGGATTTCTGGAGTCCGGATACTACAGATATTGTGTTTTCAGAGGATAAGTAGTTAAATATATTGTGAAATTTAGACTTGATAAATAGGAAATTTCATTATATTATATAACAGTATATTTGTGAGATTAAACAAAGAGGGAGGAAAAACCTTGCTTGAAATAACAGCCAATGAGGCAAATTCAAACGCGAAGATTATAGTCGTAGGTGTCGGTGGAGCCGGTAACAACGCTGTAAACCGCATGATAGACGAGAAAATAGAAGGGGTTGAGTTTATCGGTGTCAATACTGACCACCAGATACTTGAGCTCTGTAAGGCGCCAACCCTTATACAGATAGGAGAAAAGCTTACGAAAGGACTCGGTGCGGGTGCACAACCTGATATCGGAGAGAAGGCAGCCGAGGAGTCCGCTGAGGAGATAGAGCAGGCCATCAAGGGTGCAGACATGGTGTTTGTCACCTGCGGTATGGGCGGCGGCACAGGTACAGGTGCAGCTCCCGTTATCGCTGAGATTTCCAAGGAGATGGGTATCCTCACCGTAGGTATAGTTACAAAGCCCTTCAGATTCGAGGCAAAGACCAGAATGACAAACGCTCTCGGTGGTATAGAGAGACTCAAGGAAAATGTCGATACACTTATCGTTGTGCCGAATGACAAACTTCTTGAGATCGTAGACAGGCGCACAACCATGCCGGAGGCATTAAAGAAAGCTGACGAAGTATTGCAGCAGGCAGTACAGGGTATCACAGATCTTATCAGCGAATCCGCACTTATCAATCTCGACTTTGCGGATGTCGCTACAATCATGAGAGACAAGGGAATGGCTCATATCGGTATCGGTACAGCCAAGGGTGATGAGAAAGCACTTGAGGCTGTCAAGATGGCAGTTGAGTCTCCGCTTCTTGAGACAACCATCAACGGAGCTACACACGTTATCGTCAATGTTGCCGGTGATGTATCGCTCGTCGATGCGGATGACGCAGCAAGCTATGTGAGAGAGCTTGTCGGCGAGGATGTCAACATGATCTTCGGTGCCAGATATGACGAGTCCAAGACAGACGAGGCTACGATCACCGTTATCGCTACAGGTATCGAGGAAGCTCAGGTTGCAAAACAGATTGGTCGTCCGGGCATCATGAACAGCATGAAGTATCAGCCGGGCACCACTTCAACAGCAGGCAGAACGATGCCTACAACTACAGCCAGACCTGCTGCAGGGTCTTATACAAACACATTAAACCGCACATCCACTACAGGAACAGCGACATCAGCGTTCGGTGGTCTGAACCGCACAACAACAGCGAACACCTCTCCGACATCGACATTCGGACAGAATCTCGGAAGAGCGAGAGCTGAAAGTTCGGTTCCGAAGAAGGATATAAACATCCCGGATTTCTTGAAAAACACTAAAAAGTAAAAGTGCCAGATAACACCCCGCAGTACTGTGGGGTGTTGATTTGCGTTTATAGATTAAGGAGGAACGAAGCGAATGGTTAAGGCAGTTGTCGGCGCCAATTGGGGCGACGAAGGAAAAGGAAAGATTACGGATATGCTTGCAAGGGAGGCGGATATTATAGTTCGTTTCCAGGGTGGAGCAAACGCCGGACACACTATTGTCAACGATTATGGTAAGTTTGCGTTGCACACTCTTCCTTCGGGAGTATTCTATGATCATACAACAAGCGTTATAGGTAATGGCGTGGCGCTTGACATACCAAAACTTGTAGCTGAGATTAATTCAATCGTAGAGGGCGGAGTTCCAAAGCCGAAGATCAAGGTTTCGGACAGGGCTCAGATCGTTATGTCATACCACAAACTCTTTGACGAGTATGAGGAGGCAAGACTTGCCGGCAAGTCATTCGGCTCTACAAAATCCGGTATCGCTCCGTTCTATTCAGATAAGTTTGCAAAGATCGGATTCCAGGTGAATGAGCTCTTTGATGAGGCTCTTCTCAAGGAAAAAGTTAAGCGTGTCGTTGAGCTTAAAAATGTTATGCTCAAGAACCTCTATCACAAGCCGGAGATCAAAGAGGCAGATCTATTGGCAGAGCTTTTGGAGTACAGAGATATAATAGAGCCTTATGTGGATGATGTTAGCGCATTCTTGTATGACGCAATCCAAAATGGAAAGAACATTCTCCTCGAGGGACAGCTTGGATCGCTCAAGGATCCGGATCACGGAATTTATCCGATGGTTACCTCGTCTTCCACACTCGCCGGATACGGTGCAGTCGGAGCAGGTATTCCGCCGTATGAGATAAAGGAGATCGTGACAGTCTGCAAAGCGTACTCATCTGCAGTCGGAGCGGGTGCGTTTGTAAGCGAGATCTTCGGAGATGAAGCTGATGAGCTCAGAAATCGCGGAGGCGACGGCGGAGAGTACGGCGCAACCACAGGACGCCCGAGACGTATGGGATGGTTCGACTGTGTTGCATCAAAATACGGATGCCGCATCCAGGGAACAACAGCTGTAGCATTCACCGTACTAGATGTTTTGGGATATCTCGATGAGATTCCGGTATGCGTGGGATATGAGATTGATGGAAAGGTTTATACAGACTTCCCGACCACATCTCTTCTTGAGAAAGCAAAACCGGTACTCGAGGTTCTTCCGGGATGGAAGTCAGACATCACAGGGATCAGGAACTATGATGATCTTCCGGGCAACTGCAGGAATTATATCGAGTTTATTGAGGAGAAGATCGGATTCCCGATCAAGATGGTTTCAAACGGACCGAGCAGAGACGATATAATTTACAGAGATTAATAAAATAACACTTGACGCAGACGCAAGTTCTATGATATTATCATAAAGCTGTGTCTGCGTCTTTTTTGTAGACATGGTTGTTGGTAACGATAGATGGTCCTCTGAAAACATTGTTTTTAAGAACATCAAAAATAATCAAACAGGAGGAAAAATTATGAACGCAGCAGAGATTATCAAGAATATCGAAAATGCTGAGCTCAAGGAGAACGTATCAGAGTTCAATGTTGGAGATACTGTAAGAGTACACGCTCTCATCAAAGAGGGAAACCGTGAGAGAATCCAGGTTTTTGAGGGTACTGTACTTAAGAGACAGGGTGGAAGCAACCGTGAGACTTTCACAGTACGTAAGTTCTCAAACGGTGTAGGAGTTGAGAAGACATGGCCTCTTCACTCACCGCATGTAGAGAAGATCGAGGTAGTACGCAGAGGTAAGGTTCGCCGTGCTAAGCTTAACTATCTTAGAGATCGTGTTGGTAAGAAAGCAAAAGTTAAAGAGAGAATCTAAGCATTATATAGGAGGTAAGTATTATGTCTATCTGCCCTAAAAATAAATCTTCAAAAGGAAGAAGAGACAGAAGAAGAGCAAATTGGAAAATGACAGCACCGACACTTGTACGTTGCTCTAAGTGTGGTGAGCTTATGATGCCACACCGCGTATGCAAGGCTTGCGGTAGCTACAACAAGAGAGAGATTATCGCTCAGGATTAATTAGTATAAGAGTTTCGTTCGCGAAACTCTTTTTCCATTTATGAAAGGAGTACATATGGCAAAGAAAAATAATGTAGACGTAGAACAGTATCTGCCCAACGAGCTTAAGTGGGCCTACAATCCGGGCGGAGACGAGGAAGACGAAGAGGAAACGGAATTCCTCACGATAAAGGATGAAAACGGTGTCGAGAGAGAGTGCCAGATCCTTTGTATATACGAGATAGAAGAACTCAAACAGGATTACATCGCGCTTTTGCCGCTCGACCAGCTTGAGGGAGTAGAGGAAGATACTGACACTGATGCAGAAGTATTCTTCTACAGATTTACTGAGAATGGTGATGACATTGAGTTTTCGACACTTGAGTCGGACGAAGAGTTCAATGTAGTTCGGGAAGTATTCGAACAGATTATGGAGGAGGACGAGTAAGTCCTCCTTTTTTCGTAAAGAAATAAATATAGGGGTATAGTTATTATGATTACAGAGAACCTGTTAGAATGTTTTGTGACTGCGGCGGAATGTCTTAATTTTACCGCAGCGGCAGAAAAAGTTCATATCACTCAGCCGGCGTTCAGTCGGAATATAGCCACGCTTGAACAGGAGTTTGGATTTCCTCTCTTTTGGAGAAACAAGCAGAGCGGTCTGCGTATAACTGCTGCCGGACTGGAGATGTACAATGCAATAAAAGAGATGGACAAGAATTTCAGGATGCATCTCGACCGCGCCAGAGGTATCAGCAGGGGCGAGGTCGGAAGACTGGTTATAGCCGTATTAAACGGATTCTGCCTGGATTCCGAGATGTTTACACGCATCAACGATTTTAAGAAGAAGTATCCGAGTGTTGACGTGGAGCTTCGAAGCTGCATATACGCTGATCTACACGGTTGAGAGCTACATGGCGGTGCCGTCGAGTTTGAACTGTGATAACAAGAACTGGCTCAAGTGGATAGTAGTTAGCAACAAAAACGGTGAGATGGTTCTTGATACGGAGGATGTTCCGATAAATGAGTATCAGGTACAGCCACCGGAATTTACACATTAATATAAAGGAGTAACAAAAATGAGTAACAGAGTATGCGAAGCATTAGGAATTGAGTATCCGATCATTCAGGGAGCGATGGCCTGGACATCTATGGCACCGCTTGTTGCAGCGGTTTCAGAGGCAGGTGGTCTCGGAGTTTTAGGAAGCGGATTTATGCCGAAGGAGATTATCATGGGACAGGCTGAGGCTGTTCGTTCTATGACAAGCAAACCTTTTGCAGCAAACCTTTTCCTTGATCCGGGCGAGCAGCTTGAGATCGGCGTGAGCGCGATCATCGAGGGAAGGATCCCGGTTGCATATATTGACAGCCTTGAGCTTTTAAATCTTGAGATGGCTCAGAAGTACTATGACAGACTTCATGAGGCGGGAGTAAAGGTTATCGCAAAGGTAAATTACCTTGAGGATGCTATCGTTGCCGAGGAGGCAGGAGCAGACCTCATCATCGCAAAAGGAATCGAAGGTGGCGGACACTGCACAAAGATCGGTGGACGTATCCTCCTCGCTGAGTGCGTAGAGAACTTAAAGAAGACACCTATCGTTGCATCGGGCGGTATCGCAACTCCTCGTCAGGCAGCAGCTGCAACAGTTGCAGGAGCAGATGGAATCGAGATGGGTACTGCATTTATGGCAGCTGTTGAGTGTCCGATCCATGAGAACTGCAAGACTGCAGTAGTAAATGCAAAAGACAGAGACATCGTAGCTTGCGGTGCTTCAACAGGCGAGCCGAGCTGGCAGATCAGAAACAAGCTTGCAGACAGACTCTTTGAGATAGAGGCAACTCATGTGAGGGAAGAGGCTGCTGAGCTTGTAAGAAAAGAGGCTATCGGTTCTATGAAGCTTGCTTCATTAGAGGGCGAGGTTGAGGAAAACGGAGCTGTTATGGGCGGACAGGTATCCGGACTCATCCACGCGATCAGACCTGCGAAGGAGCTTATTGTAGACTTCTGTAAAGAGTGGCAGGAGTGGCTTAAGAAGTCATACAGCTTATTCTAAAATATGCAGATCGCTACAGCAAAGAAAGGAACAATTATGGCAGTAGAATTAACAGAAGAGGAGAAAGTTTCTCCTCTGCGCAAATATTTTGACCTGGATATAAAACCGACACCGCAGGAGGTCATAGACAAGGTTATGAAGGGCGATTTTGATCCCGCGGAAGCTTTGCCTATAACTGAGATGAACAGGCTTTGCTCGACGGACAGCCTCCGGTTGACGTGATCCTGAACTTTGTGAGACCGGATGAGATCGGATTTGACAAAGACAAGTTTTAGCAGAGAATAAAGAGTAAATAATGCAATAAGTGTAAAATAATTATCAAAGAGGGATAAATCTTAGTGGTTTAGATCCCTCTTTGTATCTATA
>CAJOQF010000255.1 GCA_905236295.1 uncultured Eubacterium sp.
CAGGTCATATTTCAGCAGGGCGTTGAACAGCACGGTCAATCTGATATAAAGATAAAATAGATACGGGAGCATGTCTGTTGGGCGAAATAAAAAAACGGTAACTGTTCAGTAGCTGCAAGCCCGAATTTCCTAAAATACGGAAATTCGAGCCTGCAGCTGTCAGAGTGGCTGCGCCACTTGCCCGGATAGCATACAGAAAAACCTGTGAATGCAAGCATTCAAGGTTTTTCTGTATGCTATCCGCTGAACAGTTACAAAATTCGCTTGACAGACATGTTTTTGCGTGATAAAGTATAAAGGCTACTGAAAAAAGTGGCGCTTTTTGTGGTGCAAAATTAAGAATAAAATAGGAGGTGGAGATTGTGCGTACAAAGATAACTTTGGAGTGCACCGAGTGTAAACAGCGCAATTACGACTATACCAAAGACAAAAAAGCACACCCGGACAGGGTTGAGCTCAAGAAGTATTGTCGTTTCTGCAGAACACACACGCTGCACAAGGAGACAAAGTAGTAACTACTGTTAATCTTTTAAGGAGCTAGGATAATATGAGTGAAGAATTAAAAGAAACCGGAACCCAGACCAAGGAAAGCTGGTTTGAGGGACTTAAAGATGAGTTCCACAAGATCACTTGGCTTCCGGGAAACAAATTGTTTAGACAGACGGTTGCTGTTATTGTTGTCTCAGTTATAGTTGGTTTCATTATTGCGATTCTCGATCAGGGAATCCAGTATGGAGTTGATTTCTTGACACAGCTTGGTGCGTAAGGAGGTTACGAATGGCTGAAGCTAACTGGTATGTTGTTCATACATATTCGGGTTATGAGAACAAAGTAAAGGCGAACATAGAAAAAACAATAGAGAACAGACATCTTGAGGATGAGATTCTCGAGGTAAGGGTTCCCCTGCAGGAGGTAACCGAGCTCAAGAACGGTGTCCGTAAGCAGGTATCTAAGAAGATGTTCCCGGGCTATGTACTTATAAATATGGTCATGAATGATGACACATGGTACGTTGTCAGAAATACCAGAGGCGTAACCGGATTCGTCGGTCCGGGGTCAAAGCCGGTTCCGCTTACGGAGTCGGAGATGAGACCGCTCGGAATCAGGGACGGAGCACCGTCAGCAAACCTCAAGGTCGATTTTGCTGAGGGCGATACCATAACTGTAATAGGAGGCGTCTGGAAGGATACTGTCGGTGTCATCCAGAGCGTCAACATGCAGAAGGGCAGCGTCACCATCAATGTCGAGCTTTTCGGTCGCGAAACACCGGTAGAAATAAGTTTCGATGAAATTTCAAAATAGTCTGATCAATACTGCGCGATAAGCGCATCATCTTAGGAGGAATTAAAAATGGCAAAGAAAGTTGAAGGGTATATCAAATTACAAATACCTGCAGGCAAAGCTACTCCGGCACCGCCGGTTGGTCCGGCGCTCGGACAGCACGGAGTAAACATTGTCGAGTTTACAAAGCAGTTTAATGCTAAGACCGCTGATATGGGCGATACAGTTATCCCTGTTGTTATTACGGTCTATGCGGACAGGAGTTTCTCATTCATCACAAAGACTCCGCCGGCAGCAGTTCTTATAAAGAAAGCCTGCAATATCCAGTCAGGCTCAGGCACACCGAACAAGACAAAGGTTGCTACTATCTCAAAGGATAAGATCAGAGAGATCGCTGAGACAAAGATGAAGGATCTTAACGCTGCTAACATCGATACGGCAATGAGCATGATCGCAGGTACATGCCGAAGCATGGGTGTTACCGTAGAGGAATAATTGTTATGCGGGGGCTGAACCTGTCGAAGCCCGTCAGAAGTGATTAACAACAAAGTAAATAAGTGGGAGAGGGATGTCTCTCGACAGAACCACAGGAGGAAATAAGAATGAAAAGAGGAAAGAAATACGCAGAGGCTGCCAAGAAGGTAGACAGAAATACACTTTACGACGTAGCCGATGCTATCAAATTATCAAAAGATGTAGCCAGTGCTAAATTTGATGAGACAATCGAGGCTCATATCAGAACAGGATGTGACGGACGTCACGCAGAGCAGCAGATCAGAGGAGCTGTAGTTCTTCCGCACGGAACCGGTAAGGAAGTTCGCGTTCTCGTTTTCGCAAAGGGAACAAAGCTCGATGAGGCTCAGGAAGCCGGAGCTGATCATGTTGGCGGCGAGGAGCTTATCCCGAAGATTCAGAACGAAGGATGGCTCGACTTCGACGTTGTAGTTGCAACACCTGATATGATGGGTGTCGTTGGACGTCTTGGACGTGTGCTCGGACCGAAAGGTCTTATGCCGAACCCGAAGGCAGGCACGGTAACTATGGATGTTGCCAAGGCAATCAGTGATATCAAAGCCGGAAAGATTGAGTATAGATTAGACAAGACAAATATTATCCATGTACCGATCGGAAAAGCTTCTTTCACGGAAGAGCAGTTGACGGACAATTTCCAGACACTTATGGATGCAATCGTTAAGGCTAAGCCGGCATCTCTCAAGGGAACATACTTAAAGAGCATATCACTTGCTCCGACAATGGGACCGGGAGTAAGGGTAAGCACGGTTAAGTTCTCATAAAAACGATTGACATAACATAAAAATAATGCTATTATAGCAAAGCATGCCGAAGACAGCAGGTGGCAAAGCGTTTTTTCGCGCAGCCTTAAATCGTTTCGAGCCAGCCGAGGGATAAGCTAAGATATGAATTTTAGTGCCTCTCTGTCTTTATGGCAGAGGGGCTTTCCTTTTACCATAGTCTTTATGGGCATGAAATAAAAAACAGGAGGAAAAAATTGTGGCAAAGGTAGAATTAAAGCAGCCTATCGTTCAGGAAATCTCTGATTGTGTTGCCGGCGCCCAGTCCGTAGTAATCGTTGACTATCGCGGTCTTACGGTTGCAGAGGATACGGATCTCCGCAGACAGATGCGTGAGGCAGGTGTCACATACAAGGTTTACAAGAACACTTTAATGAACTTTGCATTCAAGGATACAGAGTTCGCTCCCCTCTCTGATTACTTGGAGGGTCCGAACGCTATCGCAGTATCTAAGGATGACGCGACAGCACCGGCTCCTATTCTTGCAAAGTTTGCCAAGACAGCACCGGCACTTGAACTAAAGGCAGGTGTAGTCGAGGGAACATTTTATGACGCTGACGGAATCAAGTCTATATCTACTGTTCCGTCGAGGGAAGAGCTGCTTTCCAAGTTGCTTGG
>CAJOQF010000256.1 GCA_905236295.1 uncultured Eubacterium sp.
GCACAACCGAATCCGCCACCTCGGAAAAAGTGATCGGTGAGAACGGCAGCACTTCATCCTTTACTTCCGCTCCGTCATTGAGACTGTATAGCTCATCGCTAAAAGCGTTGTGGACAAGCAGCCTGCTGCCCCTGTGTATGATCGCTCTGTCATCCTTGCCGTTCTTGTACGGTACAAAGACTCCACCGAGAGTCATCCCACGCTTTTCAAGATATGATCTTATCTCCCCGTCCGGATTGTCACTACAGCTTTCTCTTATAAGATCGATCGCCGCCTTAAAATTGTACAGCCCGTTTGATCTATCATCCTCAAGCGGATAGTTCGCAGAAACCAGACACACCGGCACGCAGCCACGCCCGAGACAGTATGAGAGCGCCGCCGCCGAATACTGAAGCGTATCTGTGCCGTGCGTCACTATCACCCCGTCATAGAAAGGAATCCCCTCCTTAACCGCGGCTATCAGAGAAAAAATTTCAATCCCGCTGTTGTTCTCACTTAATGCGGTATAGGGATTCAGCGTGTCGTACTCGAAGTCGATCCCATATTTATCATTGTACATTTCCAAAAGCTTGTACGGCTTCTCGCCGTCAATGCTTATAATATTGTCATGGGCGGAACTACCAATAGTCCCGCCCGTAAATATGATCAGTATTTTCATTTTATGATAACACCCTCAACCCGGTTGTCATTTGCCCTTGTATAGCGCTCATTCTTAAGGTTCTTCTCATGCTTGATGAAATTGTCATCCTTTTGAACATTGCGCATCAACGTTCGCGTTTCCCGTTCATGATAATGTCGTTCATCAGCCTGTCTGTAGCGTTTTACCTGAACGAGATAGAATATCAATCCGACTATAAGAAGAAGGAATGCAATAGCACCGTTTTCTATTCCAAGTCCTGCCACTGCAAGGATCGCAATTATGATCATGACTGCCTCGATCGCAAATGTAACTCCGAGAAGCTTGCCCTTGTTTATCGGGATACTTCCGAGTGTCTCTTTCGTGCGGGCATTGACCGCAACATAGTGGAGCATCTGGGTCTTCTCCTCGAAATAACTGTAGAGCCATACCGGAAGGTATGCTGATTTGAAGAGTCTTCCCTTTACATCGACATTTTCTTTTTCCCAGCAGACTCCGCGATCGTACTCCTTTGCGGTCTCCTTTGCCTGGTATCTCACGATGTCCTTTATCTGATCGTTTACAACCTTATCCATATCGGAAACGTTGACATCACGTCTCTCCGAGGTGTAGCCCCTCAGATAGTTCGAGTCATAAGCCACACAGTTTTCCGTGTCGAACGGAAGGATCGCATTGATGATGTTGTTGGTCTCACTCTTGCTTCCATCCATACGCTTGAGGCTTGACTCCACGATAAGGTCATCCACACCGCAGTCAAACTCACGTCTTAAGCCGTAGAGATCTGCATCATAACGTGTCTCCTCACCGTCGCCGACCTTAACCTTGTATCTTCTGACAAGTTTCTCACCTGTACCCTCGAAGCTTGCGTGTGTGTTTGCGTCGACATCGAGGTACGGGAAGTAAACTCCCATGATATTGTTGGTGTCAAACTCGTTGAGGAATGGCTTCGGCGCAAAGAATTTGTGCTTCTGCACATACAGATCCATAATACTCTGTGCTTCCTGCTTCTGTACTCCAAACGGAAGGATCATATCCGGAACTGCACCGTTTTCCATCTTGTCGTTTATGGAAAGCGTGTTTCTGCACCAGTGACAACGGGCCTGCGTAGACTCGTTGGTATCTATTACGACCTCCGCTCCACAGCTCTGGCACTTGAGTGTCACCATATCCTCGGCATCTTTATTTATATCCTCAGTTCTGGAGGTGATGATATCTCCCTCCATCTCAAAAATTTCGTCTCCCGCAGCCGCGTTGGTTGCTTCAGGTTTGAATTCGTGTCTACAGAAATTGCAGACTAGCATCCCGCCGTGCTGACTGATGTCTGTCGCGCCACACTTAGGGCACTTCACCTGATTGTCAGACATCTTATCTCCTCCTCTCTTTTTTATTTTTTCCATTGTAGTCTAAGGCTTTAATCTCGTACTATGACCGAATTAAAGGCTTCCGAGAACCTCTGCCTTCTTCGCATCATACTCTTCCTGAGTGATAAGTCCTGCATCAAGGAGCTGTTTAGCCTTTGCAAGAGCCTCCATAGGATCAGCTCCGCCAGCCGGTGCTGCCTGCTGCTGCGGCATTCCCTGTTGTGGCATTCCCTGCTGCGGCATTCCACCGCCGAAGAGTGCACCTGCGCCGACTCCCGGCTGCCCCTGAACATTGTTCTGCATAACCTGACCCATGTTCATGCCGCCCATGGCGCCCATGCCCATGCCCATCATAGCTATACCCTGGCCGCCGCCGTTCTCGCCTGCGCCCTGGATACCTCTTGCAACTGCCATCTGGCTGAAGGTGTTTGCTCTTGCTCCACCCATGGCGTCAGCTTCCTTGACTGTCTTGAGAAGCTGCTTTGTATCCTCGTCGTACTCGATCGCAGCGATCGCAACTTTAACGATGGTAAGACCTCTGTCAGAACGCCACATATAGCCATCCTCAACAGCCTGAGAAAGACTCTGCGCGAATCCGATCTGATCTCCCTGAATACGGCTGATACGATTGCCCTTTGACGGATCGTTTGTGTAATTTGAGAAAGCGGCTGAAAGGCTGGATACAACCTCGGTAAACAACTGGTTTGCCGCATCATTGTCCATATCCGCGAAATCAAAGATTCCTGCGCCCGGTCTCAGATAATTAACCGGAACGAATTTTGAAACGAAAAGGTACGGATCTTCTATCTTGACAGAGTATGTACCTCTGGTGACAGCTCCGACCTGCGCATTGAGGTAAGCGTCATCCCAGTAGATCTCGCCCTGAGTACCGAATCTGTTGTTCGGAATCTCCTTTAAGTTTACATAGAAGATGCACTGCTCTGTGCCGGCGCGTCCTCCGAACTTAAAACGCTGCCATGTCTGAGACACCAATGTTGAAATTCCGCCGCCGGAAAAAATTGACTGCGAATTTGCGTCATCTGTTGTAAATGTAAATCCACCCGGCTCGGTTACAAGACCGGTGACAGCACCTTCCTGCATAGTGATCATAGCGTATCCATCCGGAACGATGATCCTGCTGCCCTCTGTGATGACGTTTGTACTACCCTTGTTGTTGGACCCCCTGCTTGCGTCTTTACCCTGCATTATTCCCGGAATAACCGCAGATGTCGGTGTTGCATCCATCGGTACAAAGAAATCTTTCCACTGATCAGCGAATGTTCCGCCAAGCGCTCCTGCAAATGCTTTAATAAAGCCCATACTTCCCGTTTCTCCTTTCCGCCTCTTAGGCACCACAGCACATTATCCATCTCGTTTAGCTGCGCGTTGGTTATTAATAATTTCATTTTTACATTATACTTTTATTATCAAATTTTGTCTATTATTTATTAGTCAAATTGATCAAAAATGGAGAGTTGTCTGTTTACTATAATCTGTTAATGTGGTAAACTGATCTTAATCAAGTAGAACATGGGAGGGGTACTATGCATCTAACCACTATTCAGGTACCATTTGATATTTACCATAAACTTGAGTCATTTTGCAGCAAGTATAAATACAGCATAGAAGATTTCGTTGTTCAGTCCATCGAAAACGAAATGGAGCGCGTCAAAGAAGTACGCGAAGATATATCCCCCGAAAAGCGCTATGCCACGGAATTTAAAAACGCAAGAAACTGTTCCTGCGGCGAACGTCCGGAGTATTTTATAAATTACTACGATGGCTCCGTGCGCATAAGCTGTTCTATCTGCGGCAAGGAAATCTTCTCTCCGTACTCTGAGGATGACGATTTCTTCCCGACCGCCGTAAGGAAATGGAACCTTTCTCTAAACTAAACGAAATCAATAAATAAAAGCAGCTTCAAAAAGATCCTCCTTTGAAGCTGCTTTTATTATATCTTTAACTTAATTGCACTATTTGATCTTTACTTTCTTTGTCGTGGTCGGAGAGAATGCTCCAACATTGTTGTCATAATATATTCATTATACACTAACCATTTGGTTACTGCAACTCTCAAATGCCCTGTCACTCGACGAAAATATCATCTCCCCTGCTTTTATCCATCACTCCGCATCCGTACACATCGCAACGCAGGCATCTGCCGGATTCGCGTATTACTTCCTCCGGTGTCATATCAATCTCGACCTCGTCGAAATCGAGACGGCGCTCAAACGGATCGCGCATCTCCATCTCAGTCCTCGCTGTCGGAACGCATTTATTCGGCTTCGCCTTTGGCGTTATAACCACGCTGTTTACTTTGTGGTGGTAGCCCACGTACTCGTCGATATTGAAGGCTGCAACCTGACCCGCTGCGATAGCGTTTATCGCCGTCGAAGGTCCGGTCACGCAATCTCCGCCCGAGAAGACTCCCTCCATATCCTTTACCATACAGAATTCATCCGCCTCGATACGTCCGCGCACAGTCGGCACTCCGGCTTTTGCGAAATCTTCTGTGTCGCTGCTCTGTCCGACTCCGAGTATCAACACATCGCACTTAAAACGGTATGGATATCGGCTCGAATGCTCGGTCTTTGCGAACCCGAACTCGTCGTACTCTCC
>CAJOQF010000257.1 GCA_905236295.1 uncultured Eubacterium sp.
AATGTCTTTCCCTTGAACTGTGAAAGCTCAACATCGCTACCATCCTGTGCCTTAACTGTAAAATCATAAATGTTCATTGTAATTCCTCCTTAAATCTATTTGACTAAATTAGATTGCGTACAACTCGTTTGCTGAACTCATTATATAACTTGATTTTTGGTTTGTCAACACCTATTTTTGATTTTTATAAAGTTTA
Organism: uncultured Eubacterium sp.; assembly: GCA_905236295.1. Lineage (GTDB taxonomy): Bacteria > Bacillota > Clostridia > Lachnospirales > Lachnospiraceae > Eubacterium_C. The sequence continues at coordinate 197 of CAJOQF010000257.1, forward strand.
TTGAAGAAAGAAATATATTCCGCCTCAACCTGTTCAAACGGTACAAAGGTGTAATCGGGGGTGACGTGTATTTGAGGTTTCGGTGCGTCGGGCGCTTCCTTTAAGAGTACTGCGAGATCGAAGTAAAGCATATCGTCGTCAATGGATCGCACAGTCTTTAGTTCATCTTCGGTGGGCAGAGAGCCGAGATATTTTTCGTAGATCAGATTTAGAATGGCTCTTTCATATTTATTATAGGAAGGTATTTCGTTTTTCAATGGGCGAGGAACATCCGCGAGATAACTCTCGGCAGCATCGTGTAACAGACAGATAAGAGCAAGGTGTTCGTCATAACCGCGGCATATAGCCTCGCGACAGCAGAGAATACAGTGCTGCGCAATCGAAAAAAACGTGCTCACATGTCCGTTGCCACGGCACATCAGTGCCAGCGAGTGAGCTATATCTCTGATTTCGATTTTGTCGATTTCCGGAGCGGTGGGGAAAAAGCGTATTCCCGTGTAAGTTGTAATGTAATTCATATCGGTATTGTTGGTTGAAATAAAAAACCTAATTTGCTATTATTTTTGATAAACAAGACTATTATAATCCAATTAATAAGTCGTGTATAGATTTAATTAGAAGGAGAAATTGTGGATGAGATCTAAAATATTTAAAAGCGTGCTTGCTGCGAGCCTTGCAGGAGTGATGGTTCTGTCTATGGCAGCCTGCGGCAAGAACGGGGATAATCAGAGTGCGGGTTCAGCTGATGTGACAAACGCAGAGGCGGGAGATTCGGTTGAGATTACGAATGTTTCCTATGATCCGACCAGAGAGCTTTATGTGCAGTACAATGATGCATTTGCGACTTATTATAAAGAAGAGAAAGGGATCGATGTCACAATACATCAGTCACATGGTGGATCCGGCGGACAGGCGAGATCGGTCGTCGAGGGAGCTGATGCTGATGTTGTGACACTGGCGCTTGCCCACGATATCACGTTTATTGAACAGGCAGGCCTCATCGATGCGGGATGGATAGACGAGTTCCCGGAGGAGTCGTCCCCGTATACGTCCACTATTGTATTTCTCGTGAGAAAGGGAAATGAGAAGGGGATCAAGGACTGGGATGACCTTATAAAAGACGGAGTGGAGATAATCAATCCGGATCCAAAGAGCAGTGGTGGCGCGTGCTGGAACTTCCTCGCAGCCTGGGAATACGCAAGCCGTCAGAACAACGGCGACGAGGCTAAGACAAAGGAGTTTATGACAAAACTTTATGACAACGTAACCGTAATGGATACCGGCGCGAGAGGAGCGACCACTACATTCGTTGAGAACGGTCAGGGAGATGTGCTCATTGCATGGGAAAATGAGGCGATAAACACTCTTGCTGAGTATCCGGATGATTATGAGATAGTAACGCCGTCCGTCAGTATCCTTGCGCAGCCTTCGGTTGCAATTGTTGATGAAAATGCTAAAAAAGACGGAGTTGCTGATGTGGCAAAGGATTATCTCGATTATCTGTATTCCGATGACGCTCAGAGAATAATAGGTGAGAATGGATACAGACCGTACAACGAGGATATCCTTGCTGAGTTTTCTGACAAATTTGATCTTGATGTCAACCTTGTTACAATAGACGACTTTGGCGGATGGGATGCCGCTTACACAGACTTTTTCAGTGACGGAGCAATTTTTGATCAGATTTATACTTACTAATTATGGAAATAAGCAGAGATAAAATCATTATTCGCACAAGTGTACTCGGGATTGTGGCAAATGTGCTGCTTGCACAAGATGTCGCATGAAGCATGTGCAAGACGCAACGATGCAAAATAAACCTCCTTGGTATAATGTACTTAAGCAGTTGAGGAAAACAGTAATACAAAAGCTTTTGACTGCAGACAACATTCATTATACGAGGAGGTTTTAAGATATGAAAAACTATTTTGATTTATCAGGACAGGTAGCAGTTGTAACAGGTGCATCTACAGGACTTGGTGTGCAGATGGCTAAGGCTTTGGCTAATCAGGGTGCGGATATAGTATGCCTCGCTCGTCGTAAAGAAAAAGTCGATGCCAATGCCGAGGAGATCGCAAAGGAATATGGCGTAAAGGCTATCGGTGTGGTTTGTGATATCACAAGCACTGAGGCAGTGGAAGCTGCGGTAGATGAGATCCTTGAGAAGATGGGACACATTGACATAGTTATAAACAATGCCGGAACAGGAGCAGTAGCACCTGCCGAGGATATCACTGATGAGCAGTTTGAGAATGAGATAAAGATCGACCTTGAAGGAACATTCAAGGTTTCAAGGGCTGTTGCCAAGAAGGCAATGATTCCTGCAAAATACGGACGCATCATCAACATCGCATCTATGTACGGCCTTGTAGGAAACAAGATCGCTCCGGCTACTCCGTACCATGCAGCAAAGGGTGGTGTTGTAAACCTTACAAGAGCACTCGCTTCAGAGTGGGGAGATAAGGGAATAACCGTAAATGCAATCTGCCCGGGATATTTCGAGACTCCGCTTACAAAGGAAACTCTCGAGAGCGAGACATTCCAGAATTATGCAAGAACCATGATCCCGATGGCCAGATACGGAAAAGAGGGAGAGCTTGATACAGCAGCTATCTTCCTTGCGTCTAAGTCATCAACATACGTAAACGGCCTCATTTGCCCGGTAGACGGCGGATATACATGTATGTAATCACGCAAAGAGCGTAATATTAACAATGTGAAAAAAATTCTGACTGTGGTAAAATATCCTTGAGTATAGGCACGAAAGGAGAAGTTACTTATGAAAGTCAGAAAATTCAGTATAGCGAACAAGCTGATTATTGGTGTCATCATACTGTTTTTGATCTCAGATGTTGTCCTGGGATTGCTTATCTATCACAAGTCCCAGACAATGTTGCTCGAACAGATCAAGAGTAACACGATGAGTGTTGCTTCAAGCATTGCAAACGCTATCGATGGCACCATTGTTGCGTCATTGGAGCCGGGTGACGAGGAGACAGATGAATATGTAAATCTCAGTCACGAGCTCACCGCTTACATCGAGAGAGCCGGAGTGGAGTTTGTCTACCTGATCCGTTCTACTGCAGATGGTGGTATCGAATATACGGCGGACGCAGAGATCGAAGATGCATCGATGATCGGAGATGAGTTTACGGATGACGAAGCACTCCCGGCATTGAGCGGCGAGGTGGTTGCGAGCAGCGAACCATATTCCGATGAATGGGGCAACCACATCTCCGCATACAGCCCTATTTATGCAGGTGACAAAGTCGTAGCTGCAGTAGGCGTGGATGTGAGCATGGATTGGATAGAGCAGCAGACGGCATCGCTTCTTCGAGAGATCATTCTGGTATGTGTGATCGTTCTGGTTGTTGGAGCGTTGGTTTTGATAATCCTAAGCAAGACATTGAAACGCAAATTTGTCATGTTGAATAACAAGATAGTTGAGTTGACGGCAGGGGGCGGTGACCTGACCCAAAAGATTGAGTTGAACTCGGGCGATGAATTTGAGGTAATCGGAGAAAATGTCAATCGCCTTATCGAATTCATACGTGAGATGCTCCTGTCGATAAGCAAAGAATCTAATCGTTTGAATACCGCATCTTCGAGCATAGCGGAGAATGTTCGCGGTACAAGACAGGAGGCCGAGTCCATTTCCGATACCATGTCAGACATGAGCAGTTCTATGCAAGAGACGGCGGCTTCGGTAAACGAGATCAATGAGCTGGTGACCGACATCAACGATTCCTTCGACAGCATCGTAGATGAAATTGACGGAGGTCGGGATTTTGCGCGTGAGATCAAGGACTCAGCCACCAAGATGGGTAAGGATGCCGAGCGACAGCGCAGTGAAACAGAGCTTATGATGGCAGAAAAAGTGGAGAATGTATCTGAAAAGATTGAACGCTCAAAAGCAGTATCAAGCATAGAAGACCTTACAGGCAACATCATCTCTATCGCCAATCAGACCAACCTGCTGGCGCTCAATGCTTCTATTGAGGCGGCGCGCGCCGGAGAAGCCGGACGTGGATTTGCGGTGGTCGCAACTGAGATCGGTGAGCTCGCCAACAATTCACAGGCAGCCGCTTCCGAGATCAAGTCAGTTTCCAGCGAAGTTATTTCCGCGGTAAATGAGTTGTCAACCGAAGCACAGGAGCTCATTCAATTCGTCAATGAGACAACGCTTTCCGGCCTGGATAATCTGACAAATATCAGCAACGATTACCTGCAATCTGCGGAGCGCGTTTCCGAGATGATGGAGCGTTTTGCTGAATCCACAGCTCAGATAAGTGAGAATATTGAAAACATCCGAAGGTCTACAGATGCCGTTAATCAGGCTGTAGAGACCGCTACATACAGCGTATCGGAGACGGCGCAGCGGTCGGTGGAAATGTCCGACAGTATGTCGCGTATTGATGAGGATGCCGCTGAAAGCAACGGAATCTCGCAGGGACTTGAGGCTGAAGTGAGTCGTTTTAAGCTGGAGTAGTAAAGCGGCTTAAGATGAATGATCAGCGAAGCCATTTTTCCTCGAACTCATTAGCCGGAATCGGCTTGCCAAAATAATAACCCTGAATCTCGTCGCATCCGAGATCGATGAGAATATCCAATTGAGCCTTGTCCTCCACGCCCTCGGCGATGGTGGCAAGGTTCATTCCTTTTGCCATGTTGATTATCGCACCCACAATGACTTTTGAAGTCTTCTTTGTGGTGAGATCGTCGACAAGTTCTTTGGCAATTTTAATCCTGTTAAACTTAAAGTTGATCATATTTGCGAAAGATGCGTAGCCGGTTCCAAAGTCGTCAACTGACAGACTGATGCCTGCTTCCTGGAGTCTGGAGATGAAGTCCGCGTTGTTAACTGTGCCGTTTAAAGCAATTCCTTCGGTTATCTCTGCGTCTACCCATCCTGGCTTTACGCCCATCTCGTCCATTATCTCAAAGAAAGAATCTGTAAAGAAATCTTCGCTGAGCTGGGCGGGTGAGACGTTTATTCCCATTCGGAGATTTTTATTGAAAGTCTGATTCCAGCTGGTTATCTGGTAGACTGCCTGTTCGACGATCCATTGACCCAGGGCGGGCATAATGCCCATGTTCTCTGAGATCGGTATAAACTCAGCCGGAGATACAAAGCCCAAGTCCTGATCATTCCATCTAAGCAGGGCTTCCATTCCAATCAATTCGCCGGTGGCCGCGAGAACCTGTGGCTGGTAGTAAAGTTCAAGGTTGGCGTCATAGTCAAGATTTTGAAGGCGGTTCTCGATGAGATTCTTCCTCTGAAGGCGAGGCATAATGCTGGCGTCGAAGAATTCGCAGGTGGAAAGGTTGCCGTTTGGCCGCGACGACTTGCGTACAGATTCGGCGCAGCTCATCAGCTTGTCTATATCTTTGGTGTTGGTTGGATATATTGCCGCACCAATAGTAAATGTAATGTGAATGATATTCTCATCATATTCATAAGGCCTATCCAGTTCATCTATCAGATAGTCGACAAAACGGGCGGGATCAACCTCGCCTTTTTCGTCGATACACAGAACAGCAAACTGATCACCATCCATACGGTATGAAGTAACGTTTGTGTCTTCTATGTATGAAAGACGACGTCCGATTTCCGTGAGAATAGAATCTGCAGCTTCGTGTCCGTAGGTGTCGTTTATCATTTTGAAGTAGTCGATATCGAGTGAATAAAGGATAAGATGGCTGTCAGAGTGCTGAAGTTTAAGGTCCTCAATGCGACGTTTCCATGCGCGGCGATTCTTTAAGCCGGTAAGCATGTCAAGGACAGAAACCTTTGCCAGTTTTTCACTGACTTTGTTTAGTTCTTCGTCTTTTTGAACGATGAGTCGTTGAGTGAGTTCATTAGCCTGTATTGTTTTTGTGAGCAGCATGTAGGCCATGCTGGTGATGAGCAGGATGAAAAACTGACTGAGCGGCAAATGTCCCATTCCGCAAAGCATAATGCCGAGAATAAGTATGACAAGAGCCATAATTATACCAATGCGGTTATTCGGATTGGAATCCTTGCGATCCGGGCGTTCGAACAGATGGTAAACAGTATCGGTTGAGTGGGCAAATCCCAAAAGAACAATGCTTAGCAGATAGAGGACGTCGACAGTCAGACTTCCGCCGTTGCCTCCGGCGGCGTCATAAAGTGAGTAGCGTACGTCCAAAACACCGTAGAGCATAAAGCTGATCAGCAAAGTGATGCCGTAAAACGAAACCTTTTCGTTGTCGTTATTTCCTAAAATAACAAGGAAAAATGTGACGATGAACATGGCTACAAAAACGTCCTGTACGAACGTAGGGTGAACATTGGCGAAGGTGATGTCCATCTTTGTAAGCATTTGAAAAAATGAAATGCTCAGTATAAAGGTGGCGATTGCAAACAGAAACGCGTTTGCGGCAAGACGAAGGATATATCTTTTTCTGAATTTGATCCAGGCGAAAATAATAAGACCGACAACATAGCTGTAGCTTGTCATCCTGTATATTGGCTCAGATATTGCTTCGATTGAGTGCTCGGCAATAAAGCCAAGATCGCATAAGAGATATGTGAAATCGGCGATCATCCAAAAGATGGGTCCGAGCATGATAAAGATGAGGCAAAGCCGGTATTTGCGGATGGAGAAGGCAACTATAGCAATACAGATGCTTACTGCAAGTGAAACGATTGGTGCGATTGCATCGGCAGCAAAGTATTGTCCGGACCCCAATAAAATACAATAGAGTATCCAGCCTATAAATGCGATGCAAATAGTAATTTTGCGTCCTGTTTTATACATATAGTTGCCCTCCTTCAGTGTCAATCCGGCTTAGCGGGCTATATCAATTCCAGAGGAAATCCGGGAACTGTTTTGCTTTTAGTTTTCGCATTAAATAGTTGCCGATAACTATGGAAATACATCCCACTGCAAATCCTGAGATCGCTCCGAAAATAACATCTGTCGGGAAGTGAATTCCGACGTAGAGTCTGGAAAAAGAAATGATCGCAGCGAGTATAATAGCCGGTATGCCAAATTTTTTGGGTAATCTGAAAAGCAGTACAGTGGCTACGGCAAAAGATGATGCAGCGTGGGCTGAAGGGAATGACGGGTCGTCAGATGGATCGACAAGGAGGGTTAATCCCTCTATCAGTTCATATGGGCGTATCCTTCCTACAGCCTGCTTTAAGATTACAAAATCAATTATAACTATTAGTACAAATGCTATGCCGGACATCAGACCGACAGTAAATATTTCGCGGAAGGTCTTTCTCTTTTCGTCGGATAATTCTGCGAAGAAGAGAACTGCCAAGGGGATGACAAAGAGTATGAATGCGATGATCGCCCAGATGGCACCTTTATCCGCGAGGGTTGACAAAAACTTAAGGATGGGTGTGAGGAAATCATTCCTCAGGTGTTCCTGTATTCCGAGAAGCCAGTCTGCTTCCCATTGTGCATAGTACGTCATGAAAAATCTCCAAACTTTTTAATAGAATTATATATAGAGTTTACCTTGAATGGCATATAAAATCAAGGAAACATTGAAAATAGGGCAAATTAGAATAAATAGATAAAAAAAGACCTGTTCCGAATGACCGGAACAGATCTCTTTTAAAGTTTCAATAGCAAAGGCGCAAGTGTGTTTGTGGTTTCAAGACCTTCTATCTGGTCTGCACCTATGATCTCCTGAGACCACTTTTTATTTATGTCGTCATATACCCATTGACCTGTTGCGAGAGGTTGTGATGAATAATTTTCCGAGTTGTACTTTATCTTGCCGATTACTGTGTCGAGATCCAGATTCTTTGCGGCATCCAGGAGGGCGGATGTCTCAAGAGAGCCGGCATTGTTCAACACGGCATATAGGATCTCAATGTTGGCATAATCGTAACCGGCGGTAACCGGAATGGTTGACTGTCCTGTGATAGCCTCAAACTGCTCGGCAATTTTCGAACTTGTAAAGCCGTTGATGGATGAGACTGTGGGGAAGTCGGGATTCCACCAAACCTCAGTGCAGAGTCCGTTGACATCTATGTATTCTATGTCCGGCTCAAAGAGAGCGGCTTTTGCAACGGTTATGGCCTTTATCTCTGTGATGTATCCGTCAAGCTTTAGCTGGTCGTAGAAAAACTTGAATTCCCTAGAGGACATAACCCCTGCAAGCACCTGGACTTTCTGCGTCTTAAGATTTCTGATAATGTTTGTAAAGTCTGTCTGTCCGGGCTGATATGCGCCCGGGTCATAGGCTGTATAGCCATTTTTTTCAGCGAAGGATGTAAATGAATTTTTAAAAATCGATCCTTCGGTATCGTTAGCGTGAAGCACGCCGACTCTCAGGTTAGACTCAGTTTGATCCCAGGCCGACTTAAACGAAGCAAGTTCGGATTCTGTATCGAATCCGGCATGGAAGGAATATTTGTGAGTGTCGACTGCCCAGGCTTCGTCCGGGGTATCCACTGAGAGGCAAACAACACCTTTCTTCTCACATACCTTGGATACCGGAACTGTCGTATCGGCAGTCTTTGAGGTAATCATAATATCGACGTTTTTGTTATCTATAAGGTTTTCGGCAGCCCTTTTGGCCTCTTTGGGATCGGACTGAGAATCTGCGGTGATAAGACTTATGTTGGCACTTTCACCGTCTATGGTAATGCCTGCTTCGTTGGCTGCCAAAATTGCATAGTTGGTAAATTCTTCGGTGTATTCGCCGAATGAGGCGTAAGTGCCGGTCTTGGGATAAACAAAACCGACCCTTATTATCTTGCCTGTATCGTTTGCAGATGAATCACTGCTTTCAACTTTTGTTGAAGTATTACTGCACGCCGTTGCCGACAGCATCAGCAGCGAGAGCAGCATCAGCGCTATCCGCTTCAGTTGTTTTCGCATATTGAAGAGCCTCTCCGCCGCCGATCTCTGCTTCAATCTCAGCGAGACGGTCAACGTTTCCTTTCTGAACATGGTAGTCGCGGTTGTATTTGTGGTCATCGATCCTTGTTACGAGAATGATGTTTGCGATTGCTACTGCCATAAATACGAGATATGCATATCTGATCTGACCGCCTGTAGCGTTCTGAACGATCGCGTTTATAAGGAACTGCATTGCTGTAACAGCACCCTGGATCGGGAAGATTACGCTGTTAACCTTTGAGAATCCCTGACGACCGAAGATGGCAGTCGGAAGAGATGTTGTAAAGTTTGCAGATCCGCCGATTCCGATGGCGATCATTACGAGTGAGATCATTACGCATGGCATGAAGTTTGTGAAGTTTAAGATGAGTGCGCATGCATACCACATACCAAATCCGATCATGGTCTTCTTTGTTCCGAGCTTGTCATCCAACACACCGATGAGGAATGATCCGCCTACACCGACGAGTGCAAGGATCGTCATGATCATGATAGCTGTGTTTGCTGAGAAACCAAGTTCCTCGTTTCTGAGTACGAGCTGGCTCATTACACCTACTGAGCAGATCTGGAAGAGACCAGTTGTGATGGCTGCAAGCCAAAGCTCTTTCTTTGAGAGAAGCTTTTTAACTGTCCAGCCACCGTCTTCGTCGTCGTCAGCATTGTCATACTCTGTATTGAAGACTTCGTCTGATACGTTATCCGGGTTGATGCCGCGAGCCTGCGGTGTGTCGCGAAGGAAGATCATTCCTACAACTCCGAGCACCATAACACCTATTACTATAGGAAGAACGCCGCCTGTTATATAGAAAGTACCGATAAGAGCGGTTGCGATAGGAACGTAGAGCGCTGAAGCAAGGTTGTGTCCCATTGTTGTGTATCCCATAACGATACCCTTTTTCTTCGGGAACCACTGTGCAACGAGTGCGCCACCGCAGATATATCCTGCAGACATGATAGATCCGGTAACAATACACATGCATACGAGATACATTGCCACGCTTGTTGCGTTGCCGACTCCGTAGTATCCAAGACCTGCTGCGATGCAGAGGATTCCTGAGAGCCATCTTGCTCCGATCTTTCTGTTGACCTGTCCGAGAATGATGAAAAATACAACTCCCACAAGACCTGCGATTGAGTTCATTGTAAGAAGTGTTGAGTTCTCCACGCGGAGAGCAGCTGCTACAGCCGGAACGGTAACGTTTGATCCGTCATTACACATACCTACATAGAACCAGAACATAAGCATGCAGTAAATGATCGGGAACCAGCCGGCACCGAAATTTACGACTGAACTCTTGTTTCCATCGTTTACCTTTTCTTTCTTTTTAAACATTATTCTTTCCTCCGTAATTATTTTTCCGGAGTTCATTTTATGACGATATTGCCAAATTGATAATGCGGTTGTATTCAGAAAAAGTTTTGTTATCTTCAGATTTTACCAAATGACCATTCTAATAAAAATGGGTTCTTATACAAGTTGCACAAATTCAATGTTTGAAATTTAGGCAATTTGCCCCCAGGGCTATAAATTCGTCGGTCGAAATCTCTCCTGCAAACAGTCTTTTGGTAAGATGTCTGAAATTGCTGCCGTCTTCGGAGTTGAGAAGAGCATACCAATACGCTGTGGTCTTCTTCTGGTTGTTGAGCATATCGTGGAACTGCTCAACGGGCTTTGGCAGAGATTTTGGATACGTGAGATCGGACTGGGTAATATTTAAGTAGCCATAGTCTTCTACATTTATCTTGTTTACTTTTTTTGCGAATTCAAGACAGATGTCGGCGCAGAGATCCGGCTGGTCGCAGTCCGAGCTTATGCACAGTCCGGGAGTTAAGGTGTCGTTTATATCCATAATATAGGAAGAGTAGTCATCGTTATATTTTTCGTTGCATGACGGAAATGATTCCATGGTAAACACGTCGTCGCCCATGTTCTGCATAAGGTAATACATGATGGTCGACTGGTGCGGAAAGAGCACGGCTTCCTTGTTGATAAAGTTTTGAACTGCTTCGGTCTCCCCGGTTTCAAGGTAGTATTCGGGAAATGCGTTGAGATTTCGAAGCTGGCTTATCATGTCGGCAGCCTTTTTAAATACTTCGTCTGAAAAATCGATCTTACCCTCCCGGAGGTTGTCAAAGGCGTAGGGATCAAGCCGGTTTACAAGCATGCAGTAAAACAGTTCCCCGAGCCATTCGTCTTTGTCGCCGAGATTGATCGCCGCATAGTCTGTGCCGTGCTCGTCGTTGTATATATTCACCCTTTGGATAAAATCAATAAGCTCATCCCAGGTTGTGGGCATCGATAGATCCATCAGATCCAACAGCTTTGTGTTGGCATAGGTCACGGCGTATGCCTCAACCAGACATGGAATAATGTAGTTGTTTCCGTCGGGATATTTTTCAATATAAGAAGGTAAAAAGTCATAGTCTGCAGACTCGAGATAGTCCTGCACGGGAATGCATGCGCCCGCATCAAAGAGGTAGTCGGGATACGTGCCTCCCCACACCAGAAATACATCCGGCAATTCCTTGCAGGCGAGGGCTATACTGAGCTTGTCCTTGATCGTTTCGGTGGTGAATGTCTCTACATTTATAGTGCAGTTGTAGTCCTTTGCGATATCCTGCCAGAGGTCAACATAGTATGTTCCGGGCGTGTTCATATCGAAGAAAGTCCACACGTCTATGGTTGTTTTTGCGGAAGCGGTCTCCTCAGGGGTGGAATCGGAAACGGCCTTGGAATTCTCGCTCTGGCAAGCTGTCACAAAAAGCAGCAAAAGTGATACGAGGATCGTAACTGATATTATTCTATTTTTCAGAGTCTTCATTTTCACTATCCTCGCTTTCGTCGGTAATTAACTGGTATGGCAGAGTTATGACGCACTCGGTCCTGCACTTTGCGTCTTCGGGATCGGCGTCTATTTCTCTGAATGACAGACCGTAATCCATTCCGCACATGATCCGGATTCTCCTGTGGATATTCTGCAGGCCGTATCCGTGGCTTTCGAATGCAAGGTATTCCATCTCGTCCGGATTGAAGTCAAGGAGTTTTTTCATCTCACTCAGGTCAATGCCATCGCCGTCATTTACGATCGTTATGAGAAGCTTATCGTCTGTGCGATTTACGGAAAGCCAAATGCTTCCGCCTTCTTCGAGGTGGTCAATGCCATGTTTTAGAGCATTTTCTATGACCGGCTGAAGTATGAATTTCGGAACGCGACAATCCGACAGGCTTTCGTCGATGTCATAGTTTACGGTAAGTCTGTCGGAATAGCGAAATCCCATCAGCACGAGATAACTCTTTATATACTCGAGCTCTGAGCCGAGGGTGATATACGGAGAGTTGCTCTTGGTGAGGCTGAGCCTCAGGGTATCTGACAGGGACACCGCCATTTCGCTGATCTCATCCTGGTCGTTTGCAAGAGCAAGCCAGCTGATCGAATTCAGAGTGTTGTAAATAAAGTGCGGATTGATCTGGCTTTGAAGCAGTGCCAGCTCGGCGTCTTTCTTCTCAAGGTTCTTTATGTAGATCTCCTGGATAAGAGTTTCGATACGCCGGGTCATGCTGTCAAATGAGCGATAAATCGTGCCGACCTCATCCGTGCGGTTTTCGAAGGCTTCCCTGTTGATATCTACCCTCTCGCCGCGCTCACCATGAAATCCGTCCATGGTTTTTGCGAGGCTTGCGATAGGACTAGCCATACTTCGCGCTGTGAACCTGGACACCAAAAGCAGTGTTACAAGAATTATCACCGCGAGGATGATCACTTCGATTCCGAGCATGGCAATATTGTCGTTGACCTCCGAATACGGCGTTATCATATAGAGGATCCAGCCGTCGAAACCGTAGGTTTTCTTTGAGATGAGGTAGTCGTCGGTATCGTCCTTTACAATGTATGAGTTTTCGGTGTTTTCGTAGTCGATGAAACGGGAATAATCGTTTACCTTATCGTCGGTCGCTACGTTAGATATCATTGTGCGCCCATTCTTATTCTTCAGGATCAGATTTGATGTGGTGCCGAAAGATACGCTGTCCCAGATTTCCTGTATATAGTCGTTGCTGATGTAGATCATCTCGTACCCGTAGACAGTCACATAGTCTTTTGTATTGTAAATTTTGCGGGTGAGCATGAGCTGACCGTTGGAGATTGCCCAGAGATAAGGGTCGGACGAGTTTTTCATCTCGACGAACCAGGCGTTGTTCTGTATGCGGTCAAAGCGGGAAATGTTGGTATATGCGTGTTCTGTGGCGTAGAGGGTGGAATCGGTGGATGCTAAGATAGTGCTGTCGATAAAGTCTCTGTTTGCGACAAAGTTATCGATG
>CAJOQF010000258.1 GCA_905236295.1 uncultured Eubacterium sp.
CAGGAGAACGAGGGAAGACTCGCAGACCTCCAGAAGAACAGTCCGGAGTTCAAGGCTCGCAAGAAGAAATATGCCGAGTTTATCAAACCATCTGTTCCGCCTGCATACGAGGCTATATGATACACGGAATAGGTGTAGACATCCTGAATTTTGAAAAACTGAGATATGTTTATGAGCGTGCGGACGATCCTTTTATCGTTCGCACGTTTACTAATGCAGAGAAAAATGCATCGGAGAAAACGGATAATAAGCTTGCATATCTCGCAGGAAGATTTGCAGGAAAAGAGGCTGTTTTCAAGGCATTGGGAATAACAGCCGAGGGTGTCTCTTTAAGGGAAATTGAAATTTTAAATGATGATAAAGGCGCGCCGTATGTAAATCTGTACGGAGGACTTAGAGAAGTTGCAGATGAGCGCAGGATAATGCTTCACATATCGCTTTCGTATGAGGCGGAGGAAGCGATAGCTTATGTGATAGCAGAATACAAGGATTGACAAAAAGGAGACGTAATGGCAAAAATAGAGAGAATCAAACTTCTACCGGAAGTGACAGAACCGAGATTTAGAGGTTTTTTGGATATAGTGCCTGCGGTAAGGCGGATGAACGCAGCTGCTGACGGAGAATACCCGGTACTGGGCGAGGAAATTATTCTTCCGCTTGAGGGTAGAGAGCTAAAAGTTTATCTTCACAGGGCAGCCACAAAGAACAGGCCAGTGATATTTGAGTTTCATGGCGGTGGCTTTGTGTTTGGAAGCGCCGTTGCGGACGGACCTCTGTGTGAGACAATCTGCAAGGACGGGGATTTAAATGTGGTCGGAGTGGATTATCGACTGGCTCCTGAAAACATGTATCCAAAGCCGCTTGATGATGCGTATGACACGGTAAAGTATTTTTTTGACAACGCAAAAGATTACGACATAGATGCAAGTAAAATAGGTGTGATAGGATGTTCGGCAGGAGCTACACTTGCAACTGTAACTGCAATCAGGGCAGGTTTGAGAGGGGAGGTCAAGGTAAGTGCACAGGTGTTAAACTATCCTTATCTTGACGCTAGAACAGCATTAGAGCCGAGAGAAGATTTAGAGCATTATGATGTGGATCTGGATTCGGATATGTCCTATGGATTTACAAAGAGCTATTCGACTGACGAGGAGTGCTATACATGGGAGGTATCTCCTATCCTTGCAAGCAAAGAGCAGTTAAGGGGAACAGCAGATGCCTACATATTAACTGCCGGATGTGATATGTTAAAATTCTCCGGAAAAGAGTATGCAGAGAAGCTAAAGGAAGCAGGGGTTAATGTGCGTTTCGAGGAGGTTGCGGGCGTTCATCACTGTTATATTGAGGATGCCCAGAATATGGACAGATATAACAAGTATTCAGATCCTGTCGCGAGAAAAAAGCACAACCCGGAATTTGCCAAAATAGCGGCAGAGTCATTGAAAAAAAGCATAGAATTCTTCAATGACACGTTATGAGCGCATATGAGAGAAATATGATGATAAGTGTAATTCCGTGTTTGTAAGCCGGCTTTTAAATAGCCATATCAACAATCCATCCTTTCGATCCGATATAGATATTAGGTTCTATAGTGGCGCATGGATGCGCTTTTCAAGAGAAGGAAAGGGATTTCGATATGAAGATCACGGATAGTAATGTTTCTATGGCGTCCAGCCATGATTTCAGATCACATTCTTATTCAGAATCAATGCAGATGGAAGTTCGCTCATCTAAAGATGTGCCTGCTGCGATCCTGTCAATTTCGGCGGAAAGCAGTGAGAAATCTTATGTTGAAAGCATGAGAAGCTATCAACAGGAGGAAAAGAAAGCTGTGATAGACCGGCAAAAGCAAAATGAAAAGCGCTCCATGGAGTCTATGATGGAGGCAATAAAAAACAGGAACAACAGACCCTATAGCATATCTGAGAAATATGATATGCAGATCAAGATGCTAAAAAAGATGCTTGAGCTGCTAAACGGAGGAAAAGCGCTCTCAAAATATGATGAGAAGATGATGAGGGATGCAGAAGGTTTTTTGGATGTGCGAAGCTCATCATTTAAGCTGAGTATCGGAGCTTCGGCATCGGTTACAGCATCGACTGCTTCCCGGGGCGGCAGTATCGCAAACGGGACATCAAGCGCCGGAACTATGTGGCAGAGGATAACGGTGAAGTCCGGATTCGAAAATGAGTTTGAAAATACAACTTTTGCCTCGAAGGGAAAAGTTAACACGGAGGACGGCAGAAGTATCGATTTTAACGTTGAGTTTTCAATGTCGCGAGC
Organism: uncultured Eubacterium sp.; assembly: GCA_905236295.1. Lineage (GTDB taxonomy): Bacteria > Bacillota > Clostridia > Lachnospirales > Lachnospiraceae > Eubacterium_C. The sequence goes on from CAJOQF010000258.1 coordinate 2,284, forward strand.
GACAATGAAAGAATTAAACCTTATGAGCATAGAAAATTATCAGGTGTTTGTGACGGATCCGCTGGTTATAAATCTGGATTCAAATGTAACTTCGGTAAGTGATCAGAAGTTTTCTTTCGATCTCGATGCAGACGGAAAAGAAGATAATATCTCATTTGCCGGAAAGGGCAGCGGATTTTTGGCATTAGATAAAAATGGGGACGGCAGGATAAATGACGGCACGGAGTTATTCGGTGTAAAGAGCAACGATGGTTTTAAAGATCTTTCCGAGTATGATAAGGATAACAACGGATGGATAGACGAGAATGATGATGTGTTCTCAAAACTTAAGGTTTGGATGAGAGATGATGAAGGAAACGATATCCTTTTAAATCTTAAAGATGCGGATGTTGGCGCAATCTACCTTGGAAATGCCGATACGCAGTACACACTCGAAAATGAAGCCGGGCAAACGGACGGATTTATCAGAAAAACGGGAGTTTTTCTGCACGAGAGCACAGGGATGGCGGGCACAGTAAATCATGTGGACCTCGCATTATAATACGCAGATCAAACATACAATATCAGTATAAGAAACGGGCAGAATCAGTATCTGCCCGTTTTCTTTGTATGCAGAACAAAGAAAACAATAATTTCGGTTGTATAACGGGGACTTTTCTGATAGTATAGGAATGTTGCAAAGAAGGATAATTGATTATTAAGGAGTTTATAATGAAAAAACTTGAAGATTATGTAGAAATCATTCCGGATTTCCCTGAAAAAGGCGTGATTTTCAGAGACATCACTTCAGTGCTTCAGGACAAGGAAGGATTTAAGCTTGCCATTGACGAGTTGTTAAAACTGTTTGAAGGAGTGGACTTTGATGTGATAGCCGCAGCAGAGTCGAGAGGATTTATTCTCGGTGCGCCTATCGCGTATGAGCTTAATAAACCGCTCGTTCTTGTCAGAAAGAAGGGAAAGCTTCCGAGAAAGACTGTAAGCGAGGAGTATGCGCTTGAGTATGGCACAGCGACTCTTGAAATGCATGAGGATTCTGTTGCGCCGGGTCAAAAGGTGATACTTATTGACGATCTGCTGGCTACCGGAGGAACACTTAATGCTTCGGCAAAATTGGTTGAGCGCCTTGGAGGTAAAGTAGAGAAAATTATCTGCCTTATGGAGCTTCAGTCATTGAAGGGACGTGAAGTGTTAAAGGGATATGATGTGGAAACAGTCATAAAATATGAGGTTAACTAGAAAATGGAAAAGTTTTTTAAATTAAAAGCGAACGGAACCACTGTAAGGATTGAGGTGATCGCGGGTATTACCACCTTCCTTACGATGGCATATATCATCGCATTGAACCCCAACCTTCTAACCGGTTTTGACACGGGTTCAAAGCTCTGGAATGCAGTATTTCTGGCTACATGTCTTGCTTCAGCATTGGGAACGTTCGTGATGGCCTTTTATGCAAACAAACCATTCGCAATGGCTCCCGGAATGGGAATAAACACGTTTTTTGCGATAATTGTCGCAAACATTGTTACCCTGACCGGAAGCAGTTATGTGCAGTCGTTCCAGGCGGCGTTGTGCATAATTCTTATTGAGGGTGTTATTTTTTTGTTGCTATCGGTATTCAATATACGGGAGAAGATAGCACAGGCAATTCCGCGCAGTATCAGATTCGGAATATCGCCGGCAATAGGTCTTATGCTTATCAACATAGGACTTGGCTCAAATGCCGGAGTATATGACGCAGACGGAAATGTATACTATGTAATGAAAGATTTCTTTGGAGCCCTCACTCCAAAGATTCTAATGAAGTCCATGGGCGGCAGTTATCCAATGATGGTCATCACGGTTCTTACGATGTTCATTGGATTGTTCGCGATAATAATCATGGCACATAAGAGGATCACGGGTTCGGTTCTCTGGGGAATGCTTATCGCATCAGGTTTTTACTGGCTGATGGAGGCATTGGTAGTAGGTGTAAATCCGTTTGCATCACTGGCAAATGCAAACTTTATTCCGCCATTTGGTGATATGATAAGTACGACATTCTTCAAATTCGATTTTGTCACATTGTCTAAAATCGGATGGCTGTCGATGATTGCGATAATAATTACCTACTGTATCATCGATATGTTTGATACTATCGGTGCATTGATCGGAACTGCCAGCCGTGCGAAGATGGTGGACAAAGACGGAAATGTTGAAAATATGAAAGAGGCACTCACATCTGACGCCGTGGGAACGATCGCAGGAGCCGTATGTGGTACTTCAACTGTCACTACATATATTGAATCTGCAGCAGGAATAGAGTCGGGAGGAAGAACAGGACTTACAGCAGTCACGACCGGAATAATGTTTTTGCTCTCGATGTTTTTGGCGCCGATTGTCGCGGTGATACCGGCTGCGGCGACATCAGCGGCCCTGATATATGTGGGAATCCTGATGTTTGCGCCTATAAAGAACCTCAACCTACATGATCTCACGCAGGTTGCACCAGTAGTCATAATGCTTATAGCTATGCCGATATCCGGCTCTATCGGACATGGAATCGGACTTGGCATCATAAGCTACACAGTGTTATGCATATTTACCGGAAGACGCAAGGAAGTGTCATTGTTCACATTTATCATAGCTGCGTTGTTCTTACTAAAATTCTTTTTACCGATCTGATCAAAAAGCTGTCGCAAAAATGCGGCAGCTTTTTTCATTATGAAGTCTGCAAACGCAGGCTCCTTTTTCAGGCAATAGCGACGTATTACTCGACATGCGCATGTCTCGGAATTTGTCGGCGCTTTTAATTATTGTGAGTCTTCTGAAAACATGCGTACTGCGATAAACATAGAATTGCTCAACCGAAAAACAAATACCCTCATTTGCGACAGCGTGGAGGAGGTTTCATATAGGACTTATGTCGGCGAGACGATTGCAAGCGACTGAGTTCGGCAAGTTTTCTGCACGCTCGAAGAGCCGGCGGCGCATCTATGCCGGTCGGAGAGCGTTGCAGAAGAAAACCGCAGCCGAACGAGGGTAGCGAAGCACTCGAGCCACATATGCTCTTATATGAAACCGTGCTAACCCATGTCACTATAGGAAGTAGGATTTACAGTTTGCGGGTAATATATGCATCAGCATATCGAGTTGGTAGAAGAAGACACAAAAAAAACTGCCGAAATTCGACAGCTTTAAATTTAGCAGGCCCACAAGGATTCGAACCTTGAAATGACGGAGTCAGAGTCCGTTGCCTTACCATTTGGCGATGGGCCTATATTGCTTGCTTATCCCAAGCACAAGTGCTAGTATACATTAGTCAGAAACAAAAAGCAAGAAGTTTTTTATATTAAATGGAATTTTTTTTGAATTTATGTTTATATATAAGAAAATAGGGTAATTCAATACGCCACGACCGAAGAAAGCGGTCTAAAATATGAGGAAGAAATGTTAAGAATAGGAAAGTATCAGAATTTAAAAATTGCAAAAAAGGTTGATTTCGGAGTATATCTTGTGCCGGATGACGTTGATGTGGCACATATGACAGATAAAGACAGGGTTCTCCTGCCGAAAAATCAGCTTGAGGGAGACGAAAAGATCGGAGATATGAAGCGTGTCTTCTTATATAAAGATTCCAAGGACAGACTTATCGCCACAAGTAAAAAGCCAAAGCTTGTGCTCGGAGAGATAGCGCCTCTTGAGGTTGTCTCGGTGGAGAAGATAGGAGCATTTTTGGACTGGGGACTTGAAAAAGATCTTTTCCTCCCGTTTAAAGAGCAGGAGAGAAAGGTTAAAAAAGGAGATACGGTTTTGGTGCGCCTCTATCTTGATAAGAGTAAACGTCTCTGCGCCAGCATGAAGGGACTTTATGACTATCTCTCTCAAAATGCCCCGTACTCAGTTGGGGATGATGTTAGCGGGCGTGTATATGAGTTCTCGGATAACTTTGGAACTTTTGTTGCAATCGATGATAAGTATTCAGCGATGCTCCCGAAACATGAGAGTGTGGCAGGCATTAAGATAGGAGATCTTATAAATGCGAGAGTGACAAATATCAAAGAGGATGGAAAGCTTGACATTTCTATTCGCGATAAGGCTTATCTTCAGATAGATGACGATGCAAAGACGGTTATGGCGGTGATAGACGAGTACGCCGGGGTGCTGCCGTTCAACGACAAGGCACCTGCCGATGTGATCATGCGCGAGGTAGGACTGAGCAAAAATGCGTTTAAGCGCGCGGTAGGTCGTCTCTATAAGGAGAGAAAGATAGAGATAACGGAAAAGAACATAAAAAAGGTTCACCTATAATTCACATAACACTTCCTTTGTTTTCACTTTTGGGTCATTTGAAGTGCAGATACAGGGTATATATTAATGCACAGATAAGAGAAAACACGAAAACAAAGGAGAGAAATCATGTTAGAATCATTTTCAAGTGTAATTGAAACAGTTACAGGATCTATGGCGGTCAGTTCCGCGGCGATGTGCACTGTTGCATCAATAATTTTCGGAGTGGTAATTGCATGTGCTTATGTATTCTCATATGGAAGAGGACAAAGTCACAAGTACAGCAAGAATTTTGTTATCACACTTGTGCTCCTGCCGGTCATCGTGCAGGTGGTAATAGCACTCGTAAACGGAAGCCTCGGAACCGGCGTCGCTATCATGGGAGCATTCTCGCTCGTAAGATTCAGATCAATCCCGGGAACGGCAAAAGAAATTTGTGCGATATTCTTCGCAATGGCAACAGGTGTTGCAACAGGAATGGGTTATATAACCTACGGAGGAATGTTTGTAATAGTGGTAGGCGTACTGATGCTTATCATGGGACGTGTAAGCTTCGGATCAGGCAAGGCAGGAGACAGACAGCTTAGAATAACAATCCCCGAAAACCTTGATTATACGGAAGTATTTGATGAGGTGTTTGACGAATATACAAATTCAAACACTTTGGACAGAGTAAAGACAACAAATATGGGAAGCATGTATGAGCTTCGCTACACTGTAAACTTAAAGGACGAAAAGAGAGAAAAAGAGTTTATAGACGCATTAAGGATCAGAAACGGCAACCTTACAATTATCAGCGCGCGTCAGGTGGACGGTAAAGAGGAATTATAATTATGAACAAATGGAAAAAATACGGAAAACGAAATCTTGCAGTACTCGCTGCCATAGCAATAGGGGCGAGCGCAATGCTTGCCGGATGCGGCAGCAGTACAGGAAGTACTGAGAGCACACAAAATTCGGATACATCAGAAGTAAAATTTGATACATCGGCGGTGGATCTGACAAGAACCGGAGATTATTCCGAGTCAGATAAGGACGGCACATACGATGAGGAGAGCGCAACAACTATAACTCTTTCCGACTCGGGAGCAGAGGTTGACGGCGACGGTGCGACAGCAGACGGAAATACAGTGACGATCACAGCGGCAGGTACTTATGTGGTATCGGGTAAGGTGTCCGAGGGACAGATTGTGATCGAGGCGGGAGAGGAAGACAATGTTCAGCTTGTATTAAACGGAGTTGACATTACCTGTTCCGAGGATGCGCCAATATATGTAAAGAGCGCACACAATACCTATTTGACACTCGCAAAGGGAAGTGAAAATACAGTAGTTGACGCAAGAGAAGCCAAAAGTGAGACAGACACTTCATCCGAGGAGGAAGAAAACAGCGATGTGGCGAAAGCTGCAATATATGCAAAGGATGACCTTATAATAAACGGAAGCGGCTCGCTTACGGTGACAGGAAACTATAATGATGGTATTTCCTGCAATGATGATCTCGAGCTGGTATCCGGAACCATAAATGTCACCGCTACAGATGACGGAGTGGTAGGCAAGGAATCCGTAAGTGTTATGGAAGCTGAAGTCACAATAGAGGCAAACGGAGACGGAATAAAATCCACGAAGGATGACGACGCAGAAAAAGGCTGGGTAGTAATAGACGGCGGAAAGATAACGATAAATGCCGGTGATGACGGAATACACAGCGAGACATTGCTTGCGGTAAACGACGGTACGATAACGATTGCCGAATCTAATGAAGGTATGGAAAGTCTCAATGTAGTCATTAGGGACGGTGATGTTGATGTGACATCCCAGGATGATGCGATAAATGTTACAGACGGCAACGGAGGCGACCAGTTTGGCGGTGGCTTCGGTGGAGGCAGAATGAACGGTGGAGAAGCACCGAGCGGAGAGGCTCCAAGCGGTGAGATGCCGAGCGGAGAGGCTTCAAGTGGTGAGAAGCCGAGCGGAGAGAAGCCGAGCGGAGAGGCTCCAAGTGGTGAGATGCCGAGCGGTGAAGCACCAAATGCAGATGCATCAGGTGAAGACAGCTCGGGCAAACAGGCGCCAGGCAGTGATGATACAGATAAAAGAGGCGGCTTTGGCGGCGGCAAGATGAACGGTCAGATGGGCGGCCCGATGGATGAGGCGATAGACGGAGTGCTTCTCATTGCCGGAGGAAATGTGACCGTCGACTCAAAGGGCGACGGCCTTGACTCAAACGGAGATATTGAGATTACAGGCGGAACCGTGACGGTATACGGTTCGGAAAACGGTGGAAACGGAGCAATCGATTACGCAGGAGAGATGACGGTTGACGGAGGTACATTCATA
>CAJOQF010000259.1 GCA_905236295.1 uncultured Eubacterium sp.
CCCGTGTACGGAAGAGATGCATTTCCACCGGCAAGCGAAACCGAGCTTATCGTCACTGTCTTTGATGTGTCGGTGTCCGTCGACGGGGTGGTGCCCGGCGTAGTCGAAGAATCCCCGGATGAGTCCCCGGATGAATCCGATGCCTTTGCTTTTATCTCAAATCCTCTGGTGGTAGTTCCTGAGTACTCATTCAATCCGGTGATTATGACTTTACCTACTCCGGCGGAGACATTGTCGGTATAAGTCAGTGCATAGTTTGTTCCCTTTACCAGATAGTCATCACCATCTTTAACAGTCACACTCGGTGTGATCTCTGAACCGGTATACTCAAATGATGTACCGCTTAAAGTTATCGTTGTCTTTGTTATACTCTTACCCTCTATGGTAAAAGTCTGTTGTGTAGAGTCAGTGTAGTTTCCTTTTCCTGTAACAACAGCAGTTGCCGTTCCGGCATTTACATTGCTATAGTACTCCACATAGTAATCGGTTTCTCTACTAAGAGGAGTACCGTCTAACCTGACATCAAAGGAATAGTTGGTCGGATCATTTTCCGCAAGCTTATCCGGTTCAATGCGATTGCCGGTATAAGTGTAACCGGTAGGAGAAATACTTACTGAAGCATTTTTTAAGGATGCCTTTACAATGCTAAAGGTGCCTGTCACTGTACCCGTATAATCTCCAATTCCTTTAATTTTCACACTGGCAGTGCCCACCTCTTCATTATTTGAATAGGAACTGATTTTATAGTCAACATTCTCTTTCAAAGTTGTGAGTCCGTCATCTTCATCCTCTATTTTAACCGTGGGAACAGGGCATCTCTCCTCCCCGGTATACGGGTACTCTTTACTTCCAAACGTAACGACCGCACTCGAGATTGATTTTTTCTCTCCCTCTGCGCTAACCTCCATAGGTCCAAACATCCCTGTTCCCGGAGAGAGCATCAAAACCGAGGTCGCGAGTATCATAAATATCGCAACCATTGTCTGTAAGATTCTGTTTCTTAAAAGTCCTTTTTTCATAAACATCACCTTTTTCGCCTGTCGAAGTGCCGTTACTGGGTAAGAAGCGTCTTCACCCTCGAAAGTTCCTTCTTCTTGTCGCTGTTGCTGCTGTAGAATGCTGATGTATCGAAGAACACAAATCCTTCCGCACCCTTTTTTCTCAGTTTCTTTATCTGGGTGACAAGATTCTTTGTGTTGTCTTTCCAGCCCGGATCGTCTTTGATCTTCTCGCCTGCTCTGCTGGCCGACAGACCGATGTAGAGCTTTGTATTATTCTTATTGAGCTTTACAAATTCGTTCAGGCGATTGTTGAACATGGTCACATTTCCGTCTTCGCCCCATTTGTTGGTCCAATAGAGCTGTGGAACCAGATAGTCAACATAATTCTTCTTTGCCGCAGAAAGCCATGTATCGATATCAGCTCCCGATGCCCTGTCGTTTTCAAGATTTCCCTGAGGGCTGATGCCAAACTCTTTTCCCTTGCTATGGCAGAGCTTATATACACTCTTTACGAGTTTATTAACGTTCTTTTTCTTCTTTTCAGCCGATACGACCTTATATTTTGTCTGGGTGTGTGAATCGCCGCTCTTTGCTATGATCGAATACTTCGTGCCCGGATCTGCCACTGAGCAATATCCGCTTGTAGCATTGTAGAAGTAGTCGTCAAAATGGATTCCGTCGACATTGTACTCAAGTACCTCGCTCACAGCCTGACGAACACGTTTTCTCGAAGATAATTTACCCGGATCATAGTAATAGCTCGCCTCAACCGTTCTGTATGGGTTCATCCATGCGTGAAATTCCATTCCGTATTTATGCGTAAGTGTTATAAGCACTTTGAGCGGATCATATGAATATACCGAGCTTGCTTTCTTGTTCTTATTAGCGCTGCCTGCCATATACGCCGATGCATTGAAGGTATCACTCTCCCATATCGCATCATCGAATGCTCTGACGTGGAATACGATCGCATTGATATTGTATGCCTGCATCTTTTTAAGGAACTTTTTGTACTTAGCCTTAAAATCTTCCTTGCTCAGGTTTGAGGAAAGACCGATCGATGAATACGAATAGCACGATACCCAGACTCCGCGAAATTCATCATCTGTTGTTGTCGTCGAGCTTGCCTCAGTCTGTGTGACTGTGCTGTCTGCAAAGACCAGAGCGCTCACTGTTCCAAATCCCAATGCTGCAATTATTGCGATACACACTACCGCTTTTAAAATTTTCTTACTCTTGTTGTTCATTTATATATACCCGGTTTCAAATTATTTCTTTGAAAAGAAACTCTTTCTTCTTACTATCACAAAATACGCTCCCACGAGCGCCACTGCCACGATAAGGAAGACCCTGTAATCGTCTGCGATCCCCGTGTGCGGGGTGCCATCCTTAACATGGATTCCCTCACTTAATCCCACATAGTCGGAGCAATGGTTTTGTACCATCACCACGTAGCCTCTGCTGTTTACGTTGCCGTAGGATATGTTTTCCAGTTCTCCGTCCGAGCACTCATAGTAGTAAAGCGTCTCGCCCTCATGGGACTTTCCTACCGGCACGTAGACATAAGCTGTTGCCGGAAGGTCTCCGGAGTATCTGAACATAAGCTCAAACGAGAAGTTATTCTCGTTCATCTCTTTTGCATCAACCGTTCTTCGGTTGTATTTCATTATTAGTCTGACCCAGAAATCATATTCATCAATACCCTTCACCAGCTTCATGGAACCGGCTGCGAACTTGATCTTGATCCCATCCTCTGTCTCAAATGAAATATTGTACTTTTTATTGGTCTTTATGATCTCTTTCATCTCAGATCTGGTAAACGGATCATCATCCTCAGCCACCTTTATGACCTTGGTCTCGATACTGTTATCTATTCCGATCTTTGGTTCCGGCTCAGAGTATGAGCTGCCTGATGAACCTGAAGAAGATCCCGAAGATGAATTCGAGCCGCCCGAACTTGAACTGCCTGAGCTACCGCCCGATGAACTGCCGCCTGATGAGGATGAACCACCCGAAGGCTTCTTGCCGGACGAATCGTCTTTCGAAGGCTTTTTGCCGGATGAATCATCATCGTCATCATCTAACTCATCACTGCTATCATCATCGTCGTCATCGAGTTCTTCTCCCTCGTCATCGTCATCACTGCTGCTGCCCCCTCCATCCAAATCATCAAACGGAATGCCGTTTGATGAAGCGAAGCTTTCCGCCGCAGTTCCTCCGTAACCGGCGATAAGTTTTATTGTGCCTGGCTGGCTTCCAATACTTGTTACATTTCCGTAGATGGTTATTCTGTCATAGTATCCCGTAAACGCTCCGGATGCTATGCTCGAAACCTCCGACGGAACCGTCACAGATGAGGAAGAGCCATTGTAGCTGACCAGCACTCCATCTTCAATTGTAAAACTCTCGTCCGCGAGGAGCGTCTTTGCAGGGGCAACAGCAAATGCCATCACCATACAAAGTGTCACCACCCATGCGAGCAGTCTCCATTTTTTTTCAAACTTTTTCATCATACCTATCACCTACTTAAGAAGAAGAAAAATGTCCTATTTAATGCGTTTTGCCATCACAAACATACGCCCATCCTCTGTATAGCTGTTGCAGGTGGAGAGAGTGATCAGCTCATCCCCAAACTCAACATCCATATCCCCGATGGAAACCAGCTTCTTTATGTTGGATATCGCCTCGTCAAACTCCTCCTCGTCGTCCGCATCCAGGAAATCATAATACCTGAAGGAATCATCATCCTGATACTCGACTTCGGAAAGTCCGACCCCGACGATCCTGTACTGAGCCGTCTCATATATCGTATCGAACTCGATAAAGCGGTGTGTCCATGCATAGTCCTCATCAAGGAAATTCTTGAGTTGTCCGAACATGGCTCCGCTTCGCATATTGTGTCCGTAGATAATGATGTTGTCATCCCTGTTTATCACGTCGTTTCTGCCGTCGACAAACAGGGTGCCGTTTTTGTCTTTGCTTTTGTCGAAGCTGTGATTCAGATAGTATGAATTGTCAGCTTCAATCTGCATGACAGGATAGTTGATATCTGTATTTTCTATCGTAAGCCACCCTATCATATCGTGGTTTTTCTCGTAAATGTCCGCAAACTGCGGCAATACCTTGAGATCTGATGCTTTTATCGTTTCTTCTTCTTGTGGTTGATCGTCGAATTCCGAATCCGACAGATCCGTTGTGGCTTCAGATACATCGGAGACAACACCTTCCGTCGCTTCATCGGCAAAAGGCGCCACATAGTTGTCACCGAGGCTTTTCTTTGCCTCGTCCATCTGCCCCTGCAGCTCCTCGAGCTGCTTGGCATTGTAACGGGTTCTTATCTCCCCCAGGCCAAATGTGAGGAAGCATATGGCGGCGGCGGCAATTATCAAAAATCCCGCCACTCGCCTGCCTTTGCTCGTCTCGTTGAGCTTGTCTTCATGCTCCTCTTTGTCCTTCGCAAGAGAAATGGTACCGCCGGCAACCTTGTCAGAGACAAAGCCGAAAAATCCCCGTCCGACTTTGCTCTTGAAATTGACCTTGCCTGAACGAATGATGCGATAGAGTGCCACCACCTGCTCCGGATCGTCAAAATCGACCTCATGGATCAGATGTTTTATAAGCTCCATATCCTCCTGACCATCAAGATACTCCTCGTAGGAGTTGAAGGTATATTGCCCTATACTGTAGGTCTCTTCATTTATCACATCAACCAATCCTCTTTGTTACTTAGATTTTGTTTTAACCGTGATAGTCTTTAACTTATCACTGCAGTAATACAGTCCGTTCTTTTTCTTGTAGGCTCTTACTTTGAACTTGTATTTCTTGCCGGCACTCAGCTTTTTCTTTGTAAAGCTCGTCTTTGACGCTCTCTGCAAGAGCTTCGATGTCGAATTGTTCCAAACCTCGTAGCCTGAGGCTCCTTTAACCTTGTTCCACTTGATTGTTACTGTGGTCTTTGTGGCTTTTGACAATCTGAGGTTATTGACATTCGCCGGTCTGATATAGAACGGTACCGATACTGTTCCGGTATAGTTTCCTATACCGTATGCAACCGCCGTTCCGGTTCCGTAATCGACATTGTTTGCATATGTCATTCCGTAATCTGACGGATAGAGCAGTTTGTTACCGCTGTTCTTTATCGAAAGCGCAGGCTTCTTTGCACTGCCGGTATATGCAAGTACTCCGACCGATCCGACCTTACACTTGCTGATATCCTTTGCAAGGATCCTGTAGGTAAACTTTTCGCTTCCCTTGACCATAGAGGATGTCACACCCTTTACGGTCACGCTTGCCGTACCTACGTTTAGGTTGTTTGCATATGTAAGTGTATAGTGTGTAGTCTTTGATAACGTCGTCGTCTTTCCGTTGTACAGCGGGTACTTAACGGTTACAGTCGGCTTTATCGCGCTTCCGGTGAAGGTGTAGGAAGCCTTTACTCCGGATATCGTAGCCTTTGACAGGTCATAGTATATCTTGAATGTACCTGACTTGCTGCCGCTGTAATATTCGTTAGCTCCGATAATACTGTATGACGCCGTTCCTACTGAAATATTGTTTGTATATATTACATTGTAGTCGGTTCCCTCTACAAGTTTATCCGAATTGCAGACAACTGTAAAGGTCGGTCTTATATATGTGCCGGTGTAAGCCTGATCTCCCGGATCGTTAATGGTCACACTTGTAAGATCCGCGAGGATGTTAAAGGTGATTATCCTTGATCCCGCATAGTCTCCTGTGTAGTTTCCTTTTGAATCCTTGATACCTGTAACCGTGGCATATGCCTGACCCGGCTTAATATTGTTAGAGTATGTGATCGTGTAATCCTTACCCTGTACCAGCGTGTAATCCTTGGATGTATCCTTCAGCGTGATCGCAGGAGTCTTTGCCTTTCCGTCATATTTCTGATCAGCTATAGTGTTCACAGAGATAATCGAACTTGCAAGGCTCGTGCCCACTATCTGGAAGCTGGCATCATATGTACCGGTAAAGTTGCCTACTCCGGTGACAGTGAAATTCTTTGTTCCCTTACCTGATGTTATGTTTCCGGAGAGGGTGTAGTCAGTATTTTCTTTAAGCGTGTATTTGTTTGCCCCGAGTCCGCAGGTCATTGTAATGACACTTGAAAGCGACGGCGTAGAGCCGGTATACTCCTGATCGGTTATGTATTTTACGATCATGGTAGAGCTTATAGGTCTCGGCTCAATCGTAAACTCGCAAACGTAAGATCCGGTATAACTGCTGTTCTTAACGTATGTTATTGTAGCTTTTCCGGTTCCGACACTTAAGTTGTTTGAATAGGTTACCGTATAATCCGTTCCCTTTGCAAGAGTCTTGGTTCCGTCCTTTACTACGATCGTCGGCTCTATAGCGTTTCCTGTGTACATCCAGTTGTGCACATAGGTGTATTTTACTCCGCTTTCACTGGTTTCCGTTGTCGGAGTTCCCACATAGTCCTCATATCCGTTTCCATTGTCAACGTGGGTTAATCCGCCACCGGTTGAATTGTCATCTTCTCCAAGGCTTTTTCTTATTGTAAAACCATCGCTTACGCGTGAATCAGTATAGTTTCCGATTCCGGTGACAATAACTTTGGCACTTGTTGTAGCACCATGGTTGTTCAGGTATGTGACCGTAAAGTCTGTGCCTTCTTCAAGTACATAGTTTCCATCTTTTACAAGAATCTCCGGAGTAATTGAGTATCCACCGTCTGTCGAATCCTCCGGAAGGTTATACATAACCGAACCTATTGCTGAACCATCTGCAAGAGTCACTGTAATTCCCGAAGAGTTGATGCTTCTTGGCGTTACCTTGATGCGCTTTGAAAGCGTTCCGTAATATCCGCTTGTAGATGCATCAGTTGCCGTACCGGTCACGGTGAGCGTGTAAGTCCCTGTACCGCCCGCCTGTATCTGTCCGGCGAGATCACTAATATTTGAAGTATAATCAACGCCTTCTTTTAACTCTACTCCATCAAGTGTCACCTTGTATTCAGGCTCAATATAACCGCTCGGAACATATGTTAAAGAATCAGCATTGGTTATAGTGAGCACACCGTTTGCAATGTTTATGCCTTCGCTCACTATTCCGGTAGCTGTTCCGTAATAATAGCCTGCTCCGGTGATAGTATAAGACCTTGTGGTCATATCATTTGAATCATACGGATTACTCC
>CAJOQF010000260.1 GCA_905236295.1 uncultured Eubacterium sp.
CCCTCTCTTTTGCTTTAGTTATCCGGCTTAAGAAGAGACAGTATTCAAGCGACAGAATCAATTATCAGATCCGCACGCACATCATACTTTTTGCATTTTATAAGCTCATTATCTTCCATAAATCCGCACTTTTAAAGGGCTTGTTCCATTACGGAACAAAATTTCTTTTTTGGGGTGGCTTTAAGACAGAGTTTTGATGTATTATAAATACGATAACAATTCAAAGGAGAACCAAAATATGACACTCGGAGCCTACATCAAACAGCTGCGAACGGAAAAAAACATCTCCCAACAGAAACTTGCCGAAATGCTCTACGTCGATCGTTCAAGCGTCACCCGTTGGGAGTCCGGAAAGCGCATTCCGGATGCAATAATGATCACCCGGCTTGCGGATTGTCTTGGCGTCGATTCCGGCACCTTGCTATCAGCCTGCGACGACAACTGCGAAACCCCAAATGTGATAGTGGTCGACGACGAAAAACTCATTCTCACAAACGAGGTGTCCGCGCTCGAGCAGTCGCTTCCGTCCGCTTCCATTACCGGCTTCACAAAACCTTCCGAAGCCCTCAGCTTTGCCGGTACCAACCTTGTTTCCATCGCGTTTTTGGACATTGAACTCGGAAAACACAGCGGATTCGAACTGTGCGAAGAACTTCTGAAAATAAACTCGCGCACCAACGTCATCTTTCTGACCGCATTTGCAGATTATTCACTCGAAGCATGGAAGACACGCGCAAGTGCCTTTTTAGTCAAACCGCTCACCCCCGAAATAATTCAAAAGTCGATTCTTAAACTCCACTATCCGGTAAGAGGTTTGTAGCTATGATTGATACTGTTGATATTATTAATTTAATCCTGGTATCCGGCGGTATGATGGTCGCACTTCTCGGATTTTTGACGACCATATTTCTGCCGTATGCCGAAAAGCGCATCAAAAACTTCTTTATCATATTCTTTTTACTTTTGATGGCATATACCATCTCCGATCTGACTTCTCAGATATCGCTTGTTTTTGCAGGTTCCGGTTATGCGACGCTTTCACAGATTGCAATCTTTTGCGAATCTCTGTTTTCATCACTTATAATGTTGCTTTTCACATCATATTTAACGTTTTACACAAAAAAACCACAGCCCAAATCACCATTTATGATAGTGGTGTTCGTTCTGTGGCTTGTGTATATAATCCTTCTTGATACTACCTGGTTTAGCAACGCAATCTACAGCATTTCCTCCGACAATGTGTACATGCGCGGCGAGTATTATCCTATACTTCTTGTTCCACCGATGCTTATGCTGGTCCTAAACCTTATATACATCATCCTAAAGAGAAAGGTTCTCTCAAAAGGAGAGTTTAGAGCATTTATACTGTATCTGATCCTGCCTTTGATCTCCACTGTGATACAGATGTTCTCGTACGGACTGCTGATGATCGTCATAGGAACAAGTCTGGCATCTTTGATCATGCTCGTTTTTATAAATCACGAACAGATTACAAGCTATTTTCATCAAAAGGAAGAAAACTTCCGCATCTCCACCGAGAATATGGCGTTACAGATGCGTCCTCATTTTATTTACAACGTGCTCATGAGCATATACTACCTCATAAACAGCAACCCGGAAAAAGCCCAGCAAGTCACACTTGATTTCACATCATACCTTCGAAAGAATTTCACTGCTGTAGCCAGGAAGGACGTTGTTCCGTTTACCGAGGAACTCGAACACACCCGTGCTTACTTAAATGTTGAACAGGTGCGTTTTGACGGAAGACTGTTCGCGGACTTTGTCATTCCGCACACAAACTTTCATCTCCCGCCGCTTTCTCTTCAACCTATAGTTGAAAACGCCGTAAAGCACGGTGTTGACCCGGAGCTTGATCCGCTCCATATCTATGTCTCCACCAAAAAGGTCGGAGACTGCAGCCAGATAATAGTTGAAGACGACGGCGTGGGAATAATAACAGGGAAGAAAAATAACGATCCGCATATTGCCCTTGAAAACATCCAGAAAAGACTTGAACTTTTGTGCGGAGGTTCACTTACCATTACCTCGCGCGAGGGGGGCGGAACGAAGGTGGTTATCACCATCCCGTCCGAGCCTCCTATTCACAAGAAACGTTTAGACGAGTATTAAGAAAATCTCTCGTCGATAACACGCTTGGATTTTTTCTCGCTTCGCGGGAGAAGTCCAAGCTCTACAACCTTCACAATAGGTGTAAATCCGATACGCGATTTTACCTTCTCTGCGACCTTATCAGCCATCGCCGCAAAATCAACGGTTCCGTTCGTCTCGACATAGATTCGCATTGTATCTTTTCCGTCGAGATGAGATATCCTTATCTGATATTCACTCGAAAGTTCGGGGAATGTGGCAAGCACTTCCTCAATCTGTTTCGGGAATACATTCACACCCTTTATCTTCATCATATCATCGCTTCTTCCGGCGATAACATCTATCCTCGGGTATTTGCTGCCGCACTTGCACTCTCCCGGGATTATGCGGCTTATATCGTGTGTTCTGTAGCGGATGAGCGGTGCGCCCTCCTTGACAAGAGTTGTAAGAACTACCTCTCCCCACTCACCGTCAGGGAGATTCTCTCCGGTCTTTGGATCTATTATCTCGACATATACATAATCGTCCCAGATATGCATACCTTCCTCATACTTGCAGCTTATTCCGATACCCGGTCCGTAAATCTCGGTAAGTCCATAGATATCATATATCTCTATGCCAAGCTCCTTCTTTATACGGGCACGCATCTTCTCGCCCCAGCGCTCAGATCCGATCACTCCCTTTTTAAGCTTGATCTTGTCGGCGATTCCACGTTTTGCGATCTCCTCCGCCAATAAAAGTGCGTATGAAGATGTGGCGCACAGCACCGTAGATTCCATATCGATCATCATAGAGAGCTGCTTTTCGGTATTTCCCGGACCCATAGGTATAGCCATCGCGCCAAGCTTTTCACATCCGTTCTGGAAGCCTATGCCGGCTGTCCAAAGTCCGTATCCCGGAGTGATGTGGATGCGGTCTTTATTGGTAATACCGGCAACCTCGTAGCATCTTTTAAACATCTCCCCCCAGTCATCGACATCCTTCTTTGTATAAGGGATGATGACCGGAGTTCCGGTAGTTCCCGAAGATGAGTGGATACGTACTATCTCCTCCTCGGGCACTGCCATAAGTCCAAGCGGGTACGCATCTCTAAGATCCTGCTTCTGCGAAAACGGAAGCGACTTAAAGTCCTCGACGGTCTTTATTTCACCTATGCCCGCTTCCTTGAGCTTTTTGCCGTAAAAATTGTCTGAGTCCGTAAGACGTTTTACCTGAATATTTACCTGTTCTAACTGTTTGCTGTTGATTTCCATTTTTCTCTCATCTTTCCAATAATTGTAGTCTATAATGTGTCCGGATCATAGCCTATCGCCCTGATATTAAGCTCGTGAAGTTTTTGCGGAAGCCGCTCTTTTATAGCTTCTACAACCGACTCCTGCTCTATTCCGAGCAATCCCTTTTGCAGGGCGATTCCAAGCAACAAAACATTTAACACCTTATCCGAACCAAGATCCGCAAACGCCTTATCCGCATCCACCAGCGTAAGGTTTGTCACATTGCTCTTTAAATAATCGA